>JBEIDZ010000298.1:0-4109 GCA_040383215.1 Paracoccaceae bacterium
CATCCGCCAGACCGCATAGCCGGCAAGGGCAAGCAGCAAGACCGCGATCAGCGCCCAGAACCCTTCCGGCCCGACCGCCCCCATCATCCAGCCCACCACCAGCGGCCCCGCGATCGCGCCAAATCCGTTGATGAACAGAAGCCCCGCCGAGGCTGCCGCCATGTCCTGCCGCTCGAGATAGTCGTTGGTATAGGCGATCAGCAGCGCATAGAGCGTGTTCGACGCGCCCCCGACCGCGCCCGCCGCGACAAGGATGATCCAGAACCGCCCCGGGAAAACAAAGGCGATCAGCGCCGCCACCCCCCCGGCCGCTGCCAGCGCGAGGATCAGCACCCGCCGGTCCATCCGGTCCGACAGCAGACCCACGGGAAACTGCAGCACGAGCGCGGCAAGATAGGTCACCGACACCATGAGCGAGATCTGCCCCACCGTCAGCCCTGCCGCCTGGCCATAGACCGCCGACATCCCGAACTGTGCTGCAAAGACGCTGCCCAGAAGCAGCATCCCCATGCAGGCCAAGGGCGAGGCCGCCACCAGCCGCCGGATCGACAGCGCCTTGGTCCCGGCAAAGGCCGGCGTCTGGCTCGAGGCCGAAAAGAGCACCGGCACGAAGGCGAGCGAGACCAGCACCGAGGGAATGATGAAAAGCACGAACCCCCCCGCATCGCCAAGCACGAGCAGGTATTGCGCCAGCACGATCCCCGCCATCTGCACGATCATGTAAAGCGACAGCGCCTTGCCGCGGTTCTCGTTGCTCGCCGCATCGTTCAGCCAGCTTTCGGCGGTGATATAGACCCCGCAGAAGCAGAACCCGATCACCATCCGCCCCACCGTCCAGGCCCAGGGCTCGGTCAGCGTGGGATAGAGGATCAGGATCGCCGAAATGGTCGAGCCGAGCGCGGCGAAGACCCGCACATGCCCCACCCGCCGGATCAGCAAGGGCGCCGCGCGCGAGGCGAGCAGGAAGCCCACGAAATAGGCCGACATCACGACCGACATCTCGAAGGTCGAAAACCCCTCGATCGCACCGCGCACGCCCAGAAGCGTGCCCTGCAGCCCGTTGCCGATCATCAGCATGAACATGCCCAGAAGCAGCGCCCAGGAGCTTCCCAGAACCTGCAGCATGCCCGCCTCCCGCTGTTGCGCCTGTCGCTCTCCTCCTAAGCCGCCCCGCCCCGCCGCGCCAGCCCGCCCGCGCCACCCTGCCGCCCCCGCCCGACATCGGCGCCCCCCTCCTCCCATCGCGCGCGCCGCGTCGCTGGCCAAAGGGGGATGTGATCCATATTCAGCGCAACAGCATCCAGACCGCGACAGCGGCCAGCATCGCCGCAAAGAAAGTGTTCATACGCCGCGAACCGGATGCACTGCGAAACTGCCGCATCAGCAGATCGCCAGCGAGTGTCCATACCGTGAAAGCCAACAGGTTGTTGACCGTGAAAACGATCGTGATCCAGACGACCAGCGCCGGATCAGTGACCCCGGAACCCGGCAGAAACTGGCTGAACATCAGCCCGATGATCAGATAGGCCTTGGGATTGAGGAGCAGCAGGATCGCCCCGTCCAGCGCTGTTGCCTCCCGCGCCTCGGCGTTTCCGGCTGTGGCCCCCGCGCGCAGAAACCCCCATGCCAGCCAAAGCACGTAGGCCGCACCAGCGTAGCGCATGAGGTCGAAAAGAACCGGGCTCAATTTCGCAAGGCTCGAGAACCCCAGTCCGATCGCCAAGGTCACGACGAATGTAGCAAGGTGATAGCCCGTGGTCGCGGGCACCGAAGCCCGCAGTCCAAAGCTGCCACCAACGGCGGCAAAGAACATGTTCCCCGGTCCGGGGCTGTAGGCCAGCGGCAAGAGAAACAGCAACAGGGCAAGGGTCGTCTCGATCACGTGGTCATTCTCCAGGTTCTTCCATGTCGTGCCCGAGATGAGCAGCGTCTCGCGACCCGTTTCCTGCGGAAAGCGCAACGCGCCCTTTCAGGCCACGACAGAAATGCAGCTGCCCCCGATGGCATTTCGCGAGGTCCGGTTTCCATGCACTTTCAGCCATGGGGCGCGTGCCGGGGCGGAAGGGCGCACATTCCGTGTCCCCAGATATCCCGGGGGGAGCCGCGCCAGCGGCGGGGAGCAGCGCCCCCTCCCCCCTCAGGGCAGATGCAGCGGCGAGGCATCCCCTTGGCTGAAGAAGCGACAGCGCGCCCTGATCGCATCGGGCCTGGTCGCCCTGATGCGCTCCACCCCCATGAAGGCCGACACGAGCATCGTCACCGATGCCCCCCGCAGGCCGACATCCACCATCAGCCCGCCCGCGGCCGCCTGCAGCCACCGATCGTCATCCGAGCCTCACCGCCGCGACGCCGCGCACCCCCCGAAGGACCCGGGCCGCCCCCCCTCCCCCCATTCTATGTCCCCAAATATCCCGGGGGGAGCCGCGCCAGCGGCGGGGGGCAGCGCCCCCTCCCACCTCAGGGCAGGAGCAACGAGGCATCCCCATAGCTGAAGAAGCGATAGCGCGCCCCGATCGCATGGGCATAGATCGCCCGGATGCGCTCCACCCCCATGAAGGCCGAGACGAGCATCATCAGCGTCGACTTCGGCAGGTGAAAATTCGTCATCAGCCCGTCGGCCACGCGAAAGACGAATCCCGGCCGGATGAAGATATCCGTCTCGCCCCGGAAGGGCGCGACCCCGCCGGGCGCCGCCGCGCTCTCGATCAGCCGCAGCGCCGTCGTCCCCACCGCGATCACCCGCCCGCCCGCGGCCCTGGCGGCATTGATCCCGGCCGCCGCCTCGGGCGTGATCTCGCCCCATTCGGCATGCATCCGGTGCTGGCTCACATCGTCGACCTTAACCGGCAGGAATGTCCCCGCCCCCACATGAAGCGTCACCCGCACGGTCTTCACCCCGCGCCCGGCCAGCGCCTCCATCAGGGGTGCATCGAAATGCAGCGATGCCGTCGGCGCCGCCACCGCCCCCGGGCGCGCGGCCCAGACGGTCTGGTAATCCTCGCGGTCCGCCGCGTCCGGCGCCCGCTGCCCGGCGATATAGGGCGGCAGGGGCATCGCCCCCGCGGCCTCGAGCGCTCGCTCGAACGCCTCGCCCTCGCGGTCGAAGCGCAGAAGTGCCGCCTCCCCCTCGCGCCCCTCATAGACCGCGGACAGACCCTCCGGAAACGCGATCCGCTCGCCCGGCCTCAGCCGGCGCAGCGGCCGCACCAGCGCGCTCCAGACCCCGCCGCCCCGGTCTTCCAGCAGCGTCGCCTCGATCCTCGCCTCGCCCTCGCCCGCCGCGCCCGCGCGCCGCCGCACCCCGCTCAGCCGCGCCGGGATCACCCTGGTGTCGTTCAGCACCAGCAGATCGCCGGGCCGCAGGATCGCCGGCAGGTCAAAGACATGCGCATCCCCGATCGCATCCCCCGCGGCCAGCAGGAGCCGCGCCGACGACCGCGGCCGTGCGGGCCTCAGCGCGATCAGCTCCTCCGGCAGATCGAAATCGAACGCGCTGAGCTTCATCATCCCCCCCGATGCACCGCGCCCCCCTCTGCCCCCGCCCCGCCGCCAAAGGCCAGAGCCGGCAGGGCGGCCCCCCCGCACCCCGCCTCACTCCGGCGGCGGGCGGCGGAAAAGCTCGCGGAACATCCCCGGTGTCAGTACCGACAGCGGATTGACCGCCACATCAAAGTCGGCAATCGGCCCGGTCAGGCGGAAGCTGAAGCCCAGAAGCCCCTCGCCCCGCCGCGTCAGCACCTCGCCCACCGCATTGACAAGATAGAAAGGCGACAGCACCCCCTGCATGTCGATCGTCCCCGGCCCCCGCGCATAGACCCCGTCCAGCGACAGGCCCAGCCCCACGCCCACCGCGCCCACAAAGCCCAGTGCCAGCCCCAGGATCACGCGCATGGAGGTCCATGCCATGACCTCCAGCACCGACAGCAGGCCGCCGCCTTCTTCCGCCAGGCTGCGCGCGCCGGCGGGATCGAAGAACCTGAACTGCTCGGGCAGGTTGGCCAGGAACAGGTGCGGTGGCGGCAGCATCAGCGGGTCGGCCCAGCCGAGCCACCAGCACAGCTCCCAGATGGCGATGAAGATGCCCACCGAGGCCAGCCACCACAGGCTGC
>JBEIDZ010000299.1:0-4067 GCA_040383215.1 Paracoccaceae bacterium
CCCGCGATCAGTTCCAGATACCGTCTGTCCGCCCCGTCAAGCCCGAGATGATCCACCCCGAGCCGCGTCAGCGCCCGGTCGGCAATCGCCTGCGTCACCTGCCCGTCACCCTCGACCAGCGCGAAATCCGCAACCCGACGCAGCAGCCGCCCCGCTATCCGCGGCGTTCCCCGCGCCCGCCGCGCGATCTCGCGCGCGCCGTCAGGTTCCGCCGGCGCGCCCATCAGCCGCGCGGCCCGGGTGACGATCTCGTGCAACTCTCCCTCGGTATAGAATTCCCGCCGCGTCGGAATCCCGAACCGGTCGCGCAGCGGCGTGGTCAGCAACCCCAGCCGCGTCGTCGCCCCCACCAGCGTGAAGGGCTGCAACTCGATCCGCACCGTCCGCGCCGCCGGCCCTTCGCCGATCACCAGATCCAGCGCGAAATCTTCGAGCGCGGGGTAGAGCACCTCCTCCACCACCGGCGACAGGCGGTGTATCTCGTCGATGAAGAGCACGTCCCGCGGTTCGAGGTTGGTCAGGATCGCGGCCAGATCGCCCGCCTTGGCCAGCACCGGACCCGAGGTCATGCGAAACCCCACCCCAAGCTCGCGCGCCACGATCTGCGCCAGCGTCGTCTTGACCAGCCCCGGCGGCCCGAAGAACAGCGTATGGTCCATCGCCTCGCCTCGCCGCCGCGCGCTTTCGATGAAGACGCGCAGGTTCGCCCGCGCCTCGGCCTGCCCGATGAACTCGTCCAGCACCTGCGGCCGCAAGGCCCGGTCGGTGTCCTCGGGCTGTCGCGCACCCCTGAGCACCGGATCAGGCCCGCTCATCCGCCCCGCCCCCCGCGATCATCCCCCAGCCCTAGGGTGGGTGAAACCCACGCGGCCCGGGCACACCCCGCGCACCCCGTCCGACCCCCGCGCGCCCCGGCCATCCGCTTCATCCCTTCGGCGCCAGGAGCCGCAGCGCAGCACGGATCACATCCGCCGTCCCCGCCCCGGGGGCCGCCTCCATCGCCTGCGCTACTGCCCCCGCCGCATCCCCGGGCCCATAGCCGAGGTTGGACAGCGCCGATAGCGCTTCTGCTGCCGCCGCACCTGTCGCCGCCCGGGCCGGCGCGGGCGCGGCCGGCCGCTCCACCACCGCGGTCCCGTCCTCCTCCAGCACGGCTGCCGCGGCGGCAAGCCCCGCCATCGCCATCACCCCCGGCGCCTTGTCCTTGAGCTCGAGCACCACCCGCTGCGCCGTCTTGGGCCCGACCCCCTTGGCCCGCGCCACGGCCGACCAGTCGCCCAGCGCCAGCGCCCGGCTCACCCCCTCGGGACCAAGCGCGGAAAGTATCGCCATCGCGGCCTTCGACCCCACCCCCTGCACCGTCATCAGAAGCCTGTGCCACTCCTTCTCGGCCAGCGTCGGAAAGCCGACAAGCTGGAGCAGGTCCTCACGCACCAGAAGCTCCGTATAAAGCGCGACCGCCGCCCCGGGGCCGGGTAGCGCGGCGAGCGTCCGCTCGTTCACATGCACGACATAGCCCACGCCGCGCACGTCGATCAGCACATGATCGGCCGCCCGGTAATCCAGCCGCCCGGCGATCCGCCCGATCATCGCACCCCCGCCCGCGCATCGGCCCGCGCCAGCGCCGCAGCCAGATGCCCGGCCGATTGCAGATGATGGGCATGGCAGATGGCGACCGCCAGCGCATCCGCCGCATCCGGCCCCGCGATCGCCGCGCCCGGCAGATGCAGCCGCACCATGTGGTCGATCTGCGCCTTGCCGGCATGGCCCACGCCGACGATGGCCTTCTTGACGGCATTGGGCGCGTATTCCCCGACACTCAGGCCCGCCTGCGCCGGCACGAGCAGCGCGATCGCTCGCGCCTGGCCCAGCTTCAGCGTCCCTACCCCGTCCTTGTTGACGAAGGTCTGCTCGACCGCGGCGGAATCGGGGGCATGGCGGCGGATTACCTCGGTCAGCTGGCCATGCAGCTCCAGAAGCCGCCCGGCCAGTTCGCCCACCGCCGAATGGCAGATGCCGTTGGCGACATGCGAAATCCGCGAGCCCACCGAATCGATGATCCCCCAGCCCATGTTACGCAGGCCCGGATCAATCCCCAGAACCCTCATCGCCGCCCCGCCGCCATTGCTGTTGTGCAACAGCTAGCACAAAGCGCGAACATCAGCCAATCCGAAAGTTCATGCCGCATCGCAGTGTATGTCGGCTTTTCGCCACAGTCGTATTCCGGATGCGGCAGACTGGAGACCGGATGCGACAGCACCTTCGCGGTTGGAATCTAAATCTTTACAAAGGCTTGCCTGTGTTTTTCGCCATGCACACAGCGCAAGGGAGCTTTGCGGCATTCGGCTCTGGCCGGGCGGCGGCAAACACCCTAGCTGCCTGACAGTACTCAAAAGATGCTGCACTGCAGCGCATTCACAGGCAAAAGGAACATGACGATGGCAATCACCGACACTCGCACCGCCAACTCCGGCATCCCCATGGGCGGCATGATGGCACGGATCATCGATGCGCTGAGGGCATGGCAGGACGCCCGGATCACCCGCAGGGCCCTGTCGCGTCTTTCTGTGCGCGAACTTGATGACATCGGTTTGTGCCGTGGCGACATCGACGCGATTGCAGCGAGGCGTACCCGTCGCTGAGAGTCGTCTGGCGTGAATGTCGCGGCAGATGATTTATCAAGGGTTCAAGAAAGGATTGGGGACAAAGGTGATGATCCGATCGGTCAGCGGGTCAGGCCGCATGAGAGCGGCGCCGGCCCTTTCGATCATGTTTCCTCTCTCCAGTTGGCTGAGCCGTTTCCCGAATTCCTCTTCTCCCAGCGTGTAGAAAAGGATCAGCTTGATCCCATACACGACTGCGACGACCAGGATGATCGCACGGAGGAGACGGAAGATTGAAAACCTCCACCGCCGACGGACCCGGGGGCGGATAAGGCCGTCTTCCTGGACTTCGTAGACAAATCCGCGGGACATCGCCTGATGTGTCTGGCGAATCCTGTCGACCCGGTCGCTGAAGTCATCCTTCTGCTGTTTGGGAGGCTCGTCACGCATGCCAGAAGAGCACTTTTCCCGAAATCCTGCATTCGCCGGTTACGCTTTCAGATTGCATGCCGGAGCCGCCAGATCAAGGAAAACGCGCCTCGCGCAATGGCGACAACGCGGACCCGGAGGTCAGAACGAGCGTTGTCCAGTCACCGATCTGATCTGTTCGGACAATACTGAGGCCGGCCTTCGCGTAGGCCTCGATCACCTCTGCCGCCTGATCGTTCAAAAGGCCGGAAATGACTGTCATGCCGCCTGGCCGCAGATTCCGAGCCATTTCCGCTGCGAGTGCGATGAGGGGCCCCTTGAGGATATTGGCAAGAACCAGATCGAAAGGCGCCGCACTTCGCAAAGCCTGTGCGTCGAAACCCGCTGAGACAAGGCAGGCAATCCGGTCACCAAGCCCGTTAGCCCGCAGATTGGCTTCAGCCACGTCCACCGCGACCGGATCGATGTCCGAGGCGATGACCGGTCCCGCCGCTGGCCAGAGCCGCGCCGCCGCCATGGCCAGCACCGCCGTGCCGCAACCCAGATCGGCGACCGCGCGGGGCGTAAAGCCGGCCTCGCCCAGCCGGTCGATCGCGCGCAGGCAGCCCAGCGTCGTGCCGTGATGCCCGGTGCCGAAGGCCATCGCCGCCTCGATCAGCAGCGCGATCCGCCCCGGCGGCACGCGGTCGGCATCATGGCTGCCATGCACGAAGAAGCGCCCCGCCTCGACCGGGGCGAGTTCGCGCCGGACATGGGCGACCCAATCGACATCGGGCACCTTCGAGACGGCAAAGTCGCGCGCGCCATGCACGGCGGCCAGAAGCGCGAGCGCGATGGCGTCGGGTTTCGCCTCGAAATGCGCAGCGACCTCGAAGAGGCCCGATCCGTCCTCGATCTCGGCCAGGCCCACTGCATAGGGCACGGGCTCAAGCGTGTCGAGCGCGGCGCAGAGCGCCTCGGCCGGGTCCTGTGCGGGCAGGGTGGTGATCGCGGAGAAGATCGGCATGGCAAAGGTCCTCGGGTTTTGTGGCCATA
>JBEIDZ010000300.1:0-4056 GCA_040383215.1 Paracoccaceae bacterium
ACAAAGAGCGGCGCGAGCCCGATCAACCTGGCGGCGTCTTCGACCTTTCCGGCCTTCATCAGGCTGTCGACCAGCGCCCGGAATTCCTCCGCCGTCTTGGGGACGCGGAGGCCCATGTCCCTGACGGCGGCGCTGAATTCCTTCGATGCGGCGGCGAGCTGCTCCGGAAGCGAGTAGAAGTTCTGCATGTAGAAGGAAACGGCCTGGTTGAAGCCTTCAAGCCCGCCCAGCACGTCGACCATCGCGCTGGCCGCGGCAGCCCCGGAAACCGAGACCTTGAAGAGCGGCAGGGAGAGCGCGGTCATCGCGGCATTGGCCGTCACCAGCGAAGACGACAGCCGCGCCAGGGCCTCGGTCGTCGTCTCGCCGCTGCGCACGAGTCTCGTGCCGCCCAGGACCGCCTCTGACATCTTGTCCGACATCTTCGACATTTCTGCGGCAAGAGCCTGCGCGGCCTCTTCGTCGGTCATGCCCTTGGTCGACAGCTTGATCGTGTAGGAGAAGTTCTTGAGCGCGTCGGAGCCCCGGCCGAGTTCCGCGGCCATGTCCAGGACCGACCCCTGGATGTCGGCATAGGCGGCCTGCAACGGATCGGCGACCGCGCCCGGGGCCTTGCCTTCGCTGGCCTTTCTGGATTTCACGAGGCCGAAGAAGCGCGACTTCTCGGTCTTCCTGAAGGTCGTGACCAGAAGATCGGCCCCATCGGCCGTCAGCCGGAAGCCCGACTCCAGCAGCCTGGTCTTGCCGCGGAAAGCCGTGAACAGCAGACCCAGGGCGGCAAGCGGGGCAAAGGCCGCACCGACTGCCGTTGCAAATCCTGTCAGGCCAGCAGTCGCGCCGGACAGGGCCTGCATCCCTGCCCCGATCCCGCCGAGCCACGAGGTCGCGCCGCTGACGAGGGCCCCCCCGACACCGGCCAGTGAAGACATGAAGCCACCCCCGCCCATGCCTGCGATCCCTGGCACTGCGGCGGCAGCCCCGGTCGGAACGGTGAAGCCAAGCGCCAGGAGGATCTTGTTCCTGGCCGCCGTGGCGATCATCTCGGCGATCAGGCGCTGGAAGGATGCCAGCACGCTTTCGGCGAACCCCTTGAAGTCCCTGAGCCCGGTGGCGATGAAATCCCCGAAGGCCTGCGACACCCCGTCGATCCCGCCGATCAGGGCGTCGGCCTTGGCGGTGCCCAGCTCCTCGGCCGTCATGGCCGCATCCTGCATGGCCTTGTCGAAGGCCTCGGTCTCGGTCAGCGCGCGTTCCATGCCGCCCGCCGCACCGCCCGCAGCCGCGCCCAGGTCGTCAAGCGTGGTCGCGGTCTTTTCTGCCGTATCGCCGGTGTCCGCCAACTCTCCCTGCAGCGCGCCAGCCGTGCTGCCCGACGTGCCAAGGGCGAGATTGAGCAGGCCGAGGCTCTTGAGCGGGGCGGTCATGTCTTCCGCGATCTCGCCGACTCTGCGTCCGGCATCCTCTGCGGCGGCCGTCGCGTCGTTCCAAGCGCCGAAGAATTCGGGGTTAGTGTCGGGGTTAAAGGCCATGCCCCGAAGGTTCATGCCGAAAAGCCCGTTCATGCCGTCCGCGATTGTCCAGGTCAGATTCGCGAAAGCCGCGCCGATCCGGCCGATGGCCCCCATGAAGGCGGCCGACATGCCGGCCGCAGCGGCGGCGGCTGTCGCCTTAACGTAATCCCACCCCATGCCGATACGGCCGAGGGCCTCGACCGCGACGGCCTTGACCAGATCGAACAGCCGCCCGAACCCGCCGACCTTTTCGGCGGCCTGGGTCACCTGGTAGATGATCTCGCCAAGCGCGACGATGATGGCCCCCACGAATGTCCGCATGAGCGCTGTCCGCAGCGCCAGAGTCGCCCCCGCCAGCCCCCCGGTGGCGACCGTGGCGGCGATGAGCGCCGCCTGGTAGCCCGCCAGCACCAGAACCCCGGCGGCGACGTAGGACACGACGCGATCCAGCTCGCCCGCCACAGTGATGAGCGCCGAGGCGAGTGCCTTGCTGATCCCGAGCGTCTGGTCGAACTGACCCACGGCCATGACAAGCCCGTTGCGCAACACGGTGAAGGCCTGGCCTATGGTCGGAGTGGTCGAGGCGAAGGCCGCCTTGAGTTCGTCCGTCTGCGACAGGATCGCCGCGAAGAATTCCTGTGACGAAATCTCGCCCGCGATCACAAGCTGCCGCAGGCGTGCGACCGACCCGCCCGCTTCGTCAATCCCGCGCGCCGCGGCCTGTGCAATCGGATAGGCCCCTTCCAGGATCGAGTTGAATTCCTCGGCCCGCACCGTCCCGGCGCCAAGCGCCTGCGAGAGTTGCAGAAGCGCGCCAGAGGCAGCCGCGCTGGATTGGCCCGTCTGCCCGAGCGCAAGGCCCACGTTCTCGGTAAACCGGGCGAGGTCGTCCTGCGATGCCCCGAGTTCCCGGGCCGCCATGCTGGCCCGCTGATAGACCATCGCCACGCCCGAGATCGGGGTCCGGGTGCGGTTGGCGATGGCGGCGATCTCCGCCAGCGTGTCGGCGACCATCGTCCCGTCGTCCGCGACGATCCGCAGGCTGTTCGACAGGCTCGTGAATTCGTCAGCCAGCCCCATCGCACCGCGCAGCGAGAGATAGGCCCCGCCAAGCGCCACGAGCCGCGAGGTGAGCCCGGCCATCCCTTCGCCCACCCGGCGGGCGGCCGCGTCGGTGCGACCGGCCTGCCGTTCAAGATCGCGCAGGGCGTCGGACCCCCGGCGCAGCCCGGTCGTGTCGGCTGTGAGAACAAGGCGGGCAAGGTCGGTCATCATGTCCTGCGGAGAGGGAATGCAAGGGGTTGCCTGCCGCCGGAGCGCCCGGCGGCAGCGTCAGGTCTCGTCTCTGCGGACGGGCGGGATCGACAGCAGGTCTTGGCCGCTTTCCCGCGCAGAGAGGTAAGCCCTGCTCAGATCGCGCAGCGCCCGCGCCTCCCAGGGGGCAAGATCAACCTCCGTGAGGTCGGCATAGGCCCGGAGGTCGGACCACCCCACAGGCGTCTCGCCCATCGGTGTGGCGACCGTGGGTCCTGCGTCGAACAGGGTCTCGATCAGGTAGGAGAGTTCACCCGCATCTGGGATTTCAAGGTCGCGCCCCGCGCGGGTCAGGCGGGCAAAGCGCGTTTCGTCCCAATTCTCCGGCCGGGCATGAAGCCAGCCGATCTGCCGGACGGCTAGGGTCAGGCGGCCGAGTTCGTCCCGAAAAAACTCGCGCGATCCTTCGCGAAGTCGAGCACCTGCTCCACGAACGACTCCGAGAGGCCGAAGAAGAGTTCCTTGTCGGCGTCAGTGTCGGTCAGCGCGCGCCCCTCATAGCTGACGTTGACGAAGCCGAAGACCAGCGACGACACGAAAGCCAGGCCGCGCTTGGTGTCCTCTGCGGTCTTGAGCCGCTTGTTCAGGTCACGAAGGGTCTTTTGCACCTTCGCGCCTTCGGTGCCGCGCACCATGAGTCCGATGGACTCACCCTCGTCGGTGTTGAGCAGGTCACCGGTGACGGGATGGCGCAGATGCAGAAAGGCCCCCTCGTCGGCGGCAGCGCGGGTGTTGAGGCTCGTGAAGTCCATGATGTCGCTCCCATGGTTCGGTGGTTCGGAAAGGACCGGGACGGTGAACCACGCCACCCCGGCCCTCACGCCGGTGACCCGGCGACCGCTTGCGCGGATCAGGTGCGGATCGTCGGGGTGCGGACGCGGATGACGGCCGTCTGCCCCTTGTAGTTGGTGTTGTTGCGCGCGAGGTCGCGGATGTTGGCCACGACGCCGGAAAAGTAGGAGACCCGCCCGTCAGGGTCGGTGACGCGCAGGGAAATCGCCACGTTATTGTTCTGGTTGTTGCGCAGGATCACCTGCGCCGCATTGGAGGTGTCCCAGGCGTAGGTGATGTTCACCTCGCCGCCATCGACCGCGCCGTTGACGTGGCTTGTGCGCCCGTTGAGGTAGGGGATCGCGATGTCCTGGGAGGTATCGCCAAGCTCGCTGATGTCGACCAAATCGGTCAGAACCGCACTCCAGGACAGCTGGGCGAAGCCGGCAGCGTCGATGGT
>JBEIDZ010000301.1:0-4046 GCA_040383215.1 Paracoccaceae bacterium
CCGCGATCATCAGGCCCCAGTCGGGGGTCGGCGGGGCGACGCCGAGGCCCAGAAATGACAGCGAGGCGATGCCCAAGAGCAGCCAGGACCATTGCATCGCGCCCTGCACAGCGAGCGAATCCCGCACATTGGGAAGGATCTCGCGGATCAGGATCGTGGGTCGCGCATGTCCCCGGGCCTGAGAGGCCAGCACGAAGTCGCGGGCAACAAAATCCAGCGCTGCGGCGCGCGCGATGTAGATCACACCGAGCCCGTAGGAATAGCCGAGGATCGGAATCAGCGCCGCAGGCCCGACCCCCAGAGCCGCAACAAAGATCATCACGATCAGGATGCCTGGAATCGAGCTGAGCGCATCGACGATCCGCATCACATAGGTATCGGTCCGCCCGCCAACCAAGGCCAGAAACAGCCCGACCGCCGTTCCCCAGATCATGGCGACGACCGTGGCCAGCGTGGCGATCAGCATCGCCTCGCGCCCGCCCAGCATGGCGCGCGAGAGGATGTCCCGCCCCAGCCGGTCAGTGCCGAACGGATGCAACAGGCTGGGCGCCTGCAGGATCATGTCGGCACTTTGCGCAATCGGGTCGTGCGGCAAGATCAGTGGCGACACCAGGGCCAGAGCAACGTGGACCACGACCAGCGTCACCCCGATGGCGCCCGATGGCTGCGACAGGACGTTGCGCAAGACCAGCGCGCCACTCACAGCCGTCTGGTCCGCAGCCGGGGGTTCAGCGCCATCGCCAGCAGATCGGCGACCAGGGTCATGCTCACATAGATCAGTCCGAAGATCAGTGTGACGGCCTGCACCAGGGGCAGATCACGGTCCGCAACCGCATTGACGGCCAGCCGCCCGATGCCGGGATAGTTGAACGCGCTTTCAACGATCACCACGCCCGACAGGAGCCATGCGAGCGTCAGGCCGATCACCGGAATTGTTGGCAGGATCGCGTTTGGCAACAGATGGCGCCACACGACCTGCCGTTCGGGCACACCTTTCATGCGGGCCATCAGGATGTAATCCGCGCCCGCGGCGTCGATCACCGACGAGCAAACCATGCGCAGGATATGCGCCGTGTAGACCAGCGCCAGCGTCACAGCCGGCAAGGGGGTGGCGAACAGGAGTGTCAGCGCCGGAGCATCATAGGCCGCCGTCACCACGCCGGTACTCCAGCCCAGCCAGATGGCAAAGATCAGGATCAGCAGGGCCGCCACCCCGAATTCGGGCATCGTCATCGCGACTAGGGCTGTGGTCGAGACGAGGATGTCAAACGGCCGCTCGCGCCGCAACGCGACCATCACGCCCAGCGCGATGGCCAGCGGCACACCGGCCAAGGCGGCCGCGAGAGCGAGGATCAGCGTATTGCGCAGGCGGGGCCCGACAATGTCGACGATCGGGCGTTCGCGCTTCATCGACACACCGAGATCACCCTGCGCCAGATCCCCTGCCCAGCCGAAAAACCTTTCGACCGGCGGGCGGTGCAGGCCCATCCGGTCGCGGCAGTTTTCCAGCACCTCGACCCGTACGGCATCGCGGCCAAGCATCGCGGTGCAGGCATCCCCTGGCATCAACTCGACGCCGACGAACACCACAACAGCGATGACCACCAGCGTGATCCAAGCTGCGCCGAGGCGCCCGAGGATCATTGCCAGCATGTCCGACGGCGCCTATTCCACCAGATCGACAAGGTGCCAGCGGAGATAGTCTTCTCCCACGGCCGGAATACCACGCGCACGTGCGGACAAGACCTGACGGCTGTTTTCCTGATACGGAATGAAGGTTCCGCCATCCTGAAACAGCAATTCCTGCGCCTGCACGTAAAATGCCCTGCTCGCCGTTTGGTCGAGGCTGGCGCGGGCTTGGTCAAGCAACTGGTCATATGCCGCATTGGCATAGTAGCTTTCGTTCCAGGACGACCCCGTACGCCAGGCTTCGTTCAGGATCTGATCGGCCGGGCGCTCGCCCCAGGAGGTGACAGACGCTGGGGCCGTCATCCATACGTCGTCCCAATAGCCATCTGCCGGTGCCAGTTTCAACGAAACCCGGATGCCCGCCGGGGCAACCTGGGCCTGATAGACCTCGGCAAAGCGAACCATGCCAGGTTCGAGGTCGGACGTGACAAGCTCAATGTCGATGCCGTCGGGATAGCCTGCCTCGGCCAGAAGCGCCTTGGCCCCTTCGATATCCTGCGGGCAATCGAGGTTGGCGCGGAACGGGTCATCAGCGCGGACTGGCGTATCGCAGCCGACAGTGCCGCCGGTTTCGCCCACCATGAGCGTCATCATCGCTTGCCGGTCGACTGCGATCCGCAGCGCGCGGCGCACCAACGGGTTGTCAAAAGGTGCGGTATCGGTGCGGAAAACGATGCCGAACCAGCCACCCGATGGGAAACTCTGCACCTGAAAGGCCGGGTTGTCGGCATAGGACGCCATCTGGTCGCGTGTGATGGTGTTCAGATCCAGCTGGCCTGCAAGCATCGCCTGATTGCGCGCCTCGCTGTCTGGGATTGCGGTGAACTGGATCGCGTCCAGGAGGGGGCGGCCTTCCCAATAGGTCTCGTTCGCGACCAGCCGGGTCGTGCCTTCGGGGTCAAAGCTTTCGACCTTGAAAGGTCCGGTGCCGATGGGGTTGTCTTCAATCGTCGGGCCGGATCCTTCGGGGATCACCCGCACCCTGTAATCCAGCAGAAGGATCGGCAACCCGGCATGCGGGGCCTCCAGAAGAATCTTGACGGTCATCGGATCGACCACCTCGACCCGATCAATGAAACCCAGAACGGCAGAAACGGGCGATGCGAGCTCAGGATCCTCGATCCGGCTCAGCGAATAGGCGACATCTGCGGCATCGAACGCCGAGCCGTCATGGAAGGTCACGCCTGGTTGCAGGGTCAGGGTCCATTCCGTGGCATCGGCATTCGACGTCCATGACGTGGCGAGTTCGGGCGATGGCTGTCCTGCATCATCCTGCCTCACGAGGCGTGAATAGATCAGGTCGTTGACCTCGTAAAACCGGTTCGGCGACAAAGGGTCAAGGCTTTCCGCACCACCAAAGCTGAGGTCATTGGCCCGCAGAAACAGCTTTTCTGCCAGCAGCGGGCTGCCGATCACGCAGACCAGGAAGACCGCGACAAGACGTTGTGCGAATGTCATCGTTTTCCACTCTATCTAAACGGGCGTTTTCTCATCAACTGTGACCAGGCAGGGCAAAGTTTTGATGACAATAGCACAGTCGGTCAAGGCCGGGCTCAGGAGACATGAATGCGGATCGTCACATACAACATACAATGGGCCAAGGGCCGCGACGGCGTTGTCGACCCCGGCCGCATCGCCCGCACGATTTCAAGCGCGGATCTGATCGCCCTGCAGGAAGTCGAGCGGAACTGGCGCGACATGGATCACGCAGACCAGGTCGCACGCCTGTCGGCCCTGATGCCTGACCATCACCCGGCCTTCTGCACCGCTGTTGACTTCCACAATCCCCGAAATCCGGCCGAACGGCGGCAATATGGTCTGATGGTGCTGTCGCGCTGGCCGATCCTGTCGGTGCGGTCCTGGCCATTGCCACGGGCAGCCGTGCGTGGCCACGTGAGCGATCCTTCAATCCTGATGGAGTGCGTGATCGGCCACCCCTCCACGCCCTTCCGGCTCTATGTCACCCATCTCAACTGGATTTCGCCGCGCGTTCGGCTGCAGCAGGCCGAAGCGATCGTGCAGATCGTCGCAAACGCGCTGATCGAAGGTCCGCTGATCAACGGACCCGGTGCACCCGACAGTGACTTTGGTGCCGATTGGATGATGGTCCCACGACAAGAGGTGCCGCCGATGCCGGCCCCCGCGATCCTGACGGGTGACTTCAACATGACCCCCGCTTCGCCGGAATACACGGCCCTTTGTGGTCCCGTGACCACGTGGGCCGGTCGCCTGATCGAACAGGGCCTTTTCGCCGACGCTCTGACCCTGGTGGGGCTGGCAGAGACGGAAGGCGTGACGTTTCCGGGTGCTGACGGCAACCCCGACGAAAGGATCGACCACGTGCTCGTTACACCCGA
>JBEIDZ010000302.1:0-4033 GCA_040383215.1 Paracoccaceae bacterium
AGGCTGACAAGATCGTCCCGGCGCGGATCCATTCGGTGCCGCTGGCGGGCCTTCTGCCGGATGCGGCGCTGACGCTGCTGCCGGGAGTGGGCCACATGCCCCACCATGCTGCCCCCGGGGCGGTGATCGACGCGATCGACCGTCTGGCCGCCCGGGCCGGATTGCGCTGAACCCGACCCGTCCCCATACTGATAGAAGAACACAACGAGGACATCCCATGGACCTGCCCTTCGACGGCGCGATCACGCGCTATTTTGAAAAGGACGCGCCCGAACGCATCCGCCGCATCATCCTCAAGGCCGACAAGGATGACGTGATCAACCCGCGTTATCCCTATCCCGCCGAGATGCCGAAGGCCGAATACGAAAAGGCGATGGAGGCGCTGCAGATCGAGCTCGTCCGGTTTCAGGCCTGGGTCAAGGCCACGGGGCGGCGGGTCGTTCTGGTCTTCGAAGGGCGCGACGCGGCCGGCAAGGGCGGCACGATCCAGGTCATGACAGAGAACCTCAACCCGCGCGGCGCGCGCATCGTCGCCCTGTCCAAGCCCTCTGAGACCGAGGCGGGGCAATGGTATTTCCAGCGTTATGTCAACGAGTTGCCGACGCGGGGAGAGATCGTCTTCTTCGACCGGTCCTGGTACAACCGCGGCATTGTCGAACATGTCATGGGCTGGGTCGAGCCCGAGGCCCGTGCGCGCTGGTTCGACCAGGTCGGCCCCTTCGAGAAGATGCTGGCCGAGGACGGCATCCATCTGGTCAAGTACTGGATCAATGTCGGGAGGGCGACGCAGCTTGAACGCTTCCTTGACCGCGAGAAGGACCCGCTCAAGCAGTGGAAACTGTCGCAGGTCGATATCGACGGTCTGCCCAAGTGGAAGGAATACACCGAAGCGATCCGCGAGACGCTGACCCGGACGAACAAGCCGATGCCCTGGACGGTGCTGCGCGGCGACGACAAGAAACGGACGCGGATCAATGCGATCCGGGCGCTTCTCCATCCTCTCGACTATACAGGAAAGCGGGTCAAGGCGATCGGCGCGCTTGACCCGCGCATCATTGGCGGGCCCGAGATCGTCACCAGGGCCGGCAAGGATCACTGAGCTTGCTCAAGCGCGGCTATCACCATGGCAACCTGCGCGAGGCGCTGGTCGACGCCTGTCTGGCGCTGATCGCCGAGAAGGGGCCGAACGGCTTCACCCTGTCGGAGGCCGCGCGCGAGGCGGGCGTGACCCCGGCCGCCGTCTATCGTCATTTCGAGGGGCGCGAGGACCTGATCGCCGAGGCGGCGCGGCAGGGTTACGAAATGTTCGCCGACCTCATGACCCATGCCTATGACGGCGGCCAGCCCTCGGCTCTTGCCGCCTTCGAGGCGACGGGGCGGGCCTATCTGGCCTTTGCACGCAAATATCCCGGGCATTACGTCGCGATGTTCGAAAGCGGCATCTCGATCAACCGCACCCCGGAACTTGCGGCCGCCGCCCGCCGGGCGATGAGCGAGCTGGAAACCGCGGCCGAAGACCTGTCGCGCCATATCCCGCCCGAACGGCGGCCGCCGCCGCAGATGTTCTCGGCCCATATCTGGGCGCTGTCGCATGGCGTCGTGGAACTTTTTGCCCGCGGCACGCCGGGTGCGAAAAGCCCCTTCACGCCCGAGGACCTGCTCGAAGCCGGGATCGGTGTCTATCTGCGCGGGCTGGGGCTGATCCCGCCGGACGGCTGAGCGTTCAGTAGGTGCGGATCAGGCCCACCAGCCGGCCCTGCACGCGCACCTGGTCGGCGCGGTAAAGCCGCGTCTCATAGGCCGGGTTGGCGGCTTCGAGAGCGATCATCCCGTTCTGGCGGCGGAAACGTTTGAGCGTGGCCTCCTGCTCTTCGACCAGGGCCACGACGATGTCGCCATTGTCGGCGGTGGCGCCTTCGCGGATCACCACGACATCGCCATCGTTGATGCCGGCGCCGATCATCGAATCGCCCCGCACCTCGAGTGCGTAATGTTCGCCATGGCCAAGCATCGACTGCGGCACGCTGACATGGGCCGCGACTTCGGAGATCGCGGCGATGGGCACGCCGGCGGCGATGCGCCCCATCAGCGGCAGCGCGAGTGCGCCCGCGCTTTCCACCTCCATCGCGCCGCGGGGCGGAGCGGCCGGGCGGCCGCCTTCGACCACGCGGGGGGCAAAGGCGGGATTGCGCGCGGGCTGGTTCAGCATCGCCTCGGGCAGGCGGACGATTTCCAGCGCGCGGGCGCGATGCGCGTGGCGGCGGATGTAGCCCCTTTCCTCGAGCGCGGTTATCAGGCGGTGTATGCCCGTTTTCTCCCGCTGGTCGAGCGCCTCCTTCATCTCGTCAAAGGACGGGGGCACGCCGTCGCGCCGCACGCGGGCGTCGATGAAGGCGAGAAGATCAAGCTGTTTCTTGGTCAACATGGGCGAATTCCTGCCGCAGCGAGGGAGCGTTTGGTCTATGTTCTACGCATGTTCCCGTTTTGTGTCAACGCTTTCAGGCAAGGGCGATGACATCGACCGTGGCGCCGGCGGGCCGGCCGGGGTCGCCCGCGGGCTGCACGATCAGACCGTCGGCCGCAGCCAGCACGGTGAGAAGCGAGCTGTCCTGGCGCGGGAAGGGTGCCATCCCCTGCCCCTCGCGCCGGGCGCGCAGATAGTGTTCGCGCGGGCCGTTCGGCGGCAGGTCCGCGGCGAGCGGCAGGCTCTGGCGCGGGGCGGGCGCGGCGGGCAGACCCAGAAGGACACGGACCATTGGCGCCATGAAGACATGGCCGCAGACCATCGCCGAGACCGGATTGCCCGGCAGCCCGAGGAGCGCGGTCCCGCCGAGCCGGCCGGCGAGCAGCGGCTTGCCCGGGCGCATGGCGACCTTGTGAAAGGCGGTCTCCATCCCTGCGCCTGCAGCGGCGCGGGCGACAAGGTCATGCTCGCCCACCGAGGCGCCGCCGATGGTGACGATGAGATCGGCCCAGCGTGCCAGCGCAAAGGCCTGGTCGAGTGCGCCGATATCGTCGCGCGCGATGGGCAGAAGCCGGGGCGCGGCACCCAGGGCCGTCAGCAGTGCATGCAGGCCATAGCTGTTGGAGGCGGCGATCTGGTCGGGGCCCGGTACCTCCCCCGGGGTCACGAGTTCGTCGCCGGTCGCAATCAGCGCGACATCGGGCCGGCGGGTCACGGGCAGGCGCGCATGATGCATCGCGGCCAGCAGCGCGATATCGGCGGGCGTCAGGCGGCGCGGCGCGGCGACCGCGGCACCGGCGCGGAAATCGTTGCCGGCGGGGCGGATATTGGCGCCGGGGGCGAGGTCGGCGGCAGGGCCAAGGATGACGGTCGCGCCATCGCGCGTCACATCTTCCTGGATGACGACCACTTCGGCACCCCCGGGCAGCGGCGCGCCGGTGAAGATCCGGATCGCCTGACCCGGGCCGCAGGCAACGGCGGCGCGGCGGCCGGCGGCGGATTCGCCGGCAAGCGCGAGCCGCGCGCCGGGGCGGGCATCGGCGCTGCGGATGGCATAGCCGTCCATCGCGGCCGCCGCAAAGGGCGGCTGGTCGTGGGCGGCGGCCAGCGGATGGGCCAGCACGCGGCCAAGGGCGGCGGTCAAGGGCACCTCCTCGGCCCCGAGGGGCGTGACGAGGGCAAAGAGGCGGTCGAGCGCCTCGGCGACGGTGATCATGGCCTCACTCTGCCCTGTAAGGGCCGGATTTCCCGCCATCCTTGCTGAGCAGGCGGATGGCGTCGATGATCATCCCCTTCTGGGCGGATTTCAGCATGTCATAGACGGTCAGCGCCGCGACCGAGACCGCGGTCAGCGCCTCCATCTCGACCCCCGTGGGGCCGGTGGTGCGGACGCTGGCGGTGATCCTGATGCCGGGGATCGCGTCATCCGCCAGAAGGTCGAGCGTGACGGACGAGAGCGGCAGGGGATGGCAGAGCGGGATCAGATCGGCGGTCTTCTTGGCCGCCATGATGCCGGCGAGCCGGGCTGTGCCGAGCACATCGCCCTTGCCGGCCCGTCCTTCGCGCACC
>JBEIDZ010000303.1:0-4033 GCA_040383215.1 Paracoccaceae bacterium
GAAGCACCAAGCCTGATCGCCGCACTCCGTCTGGCCGCCCGCCTGGCCGCCAACCGCCGGGCAGGATAGGCTCGCCGTCAGATCACGATCGTCACGGGCGCAGGGCCGGCTGCCCCTGTCGGACTGCCGGCGCATGACGTTTTCTGTCACGGCAAGCAAAGGCTGATTCCGTGCCGTTCATCGATGCACTTCCGCCGTTGCGCGATGTCATCGCGGCCCACGGGATCGCGGCACGGAAATCCCTGGGGCAGAACTTCCTGCTCGACCTCAACCTGACCGCGCGGATCGCGCGTGCGGCCGGGGACATCGCGTCATGCGACGTTCTTGAAATCGGCCCCGGTCCCGGGGGGCTGACACGCGGTCTTCTCGCCGAAGGGGCAAGGCATGTCGTCGCCATCGAGCGCGACACCCGGTGCCTGCCTGCGCTGGCCGACATTGCCGCCGCCTACCCGGGGCGTCTGACCGTCCTTTCCGGCGATGCCCGTGACGTCGATCCGCTTCGGTATCTGACCCCTCCGATCCGCATTTGCGCAAACCTTCCCTACAATGTCGGGACAGACCTGCTGGTCCGATGGCTGACTCCAGCCACATGGCCACCCTTCTGGATATCGATGACGCTGATGTTCCAGCGCGAGGTGGCTGAACGCATCGTCGCTGCGCCGGGACAGGGCGCCTATGGCCGTCTGTCGATCCTTGCACAATGGCGTTGCGAAGCGCGCATCGTTCTTGACCTTCCGCCCCAGGCCTTCAGGCCTTCACCGAAAGTGTCATCGTCCGTCGTGCATCTCGTGGCTCTGCCGGCCCCCCGCCACGATGCGGACCCGGACATGCTGAGCCGTGTTGTTGCTGCCGGGTTCAATCAGCGGCGGAAAATGCTGCGCGCCGCCCTGAAAAACCTTGCACCAGACATCGAAGCCCACCTTGTCCGCGCCGGGATCGACCCGACTGAACGCGCTGAACAGGTTGACATTTCACGGTTTTCCGCTCTCGCACGATCCCTTTCGGGCAAAGCCTGACACAAGCCGCGCACCCGTACATTCGTGTCTTCGACACGATCGTCTGTGCGTCACTCGGCCGCCTCTGCCGAAGACCCACCTTCCCCTGGCACCGGCTTGGTCCGGGACTTCCTCACCCTGACGGGACGCGGCTCGGCCTCTCCGCCTGCCGGTGATGCAGCATCGGGCAAGGGTTCGCCCCGCTCAGCCCGTGCAGGTCGCACGGTCCGCGGCGCCTGCGTGATTTCACGCATCTCGGGCGTCTCGACCAGACCACTGCCGGCGGCCGCATCAAGCTCGACCGATGCCAGACCGCTTTCCTCGAGACTGGCCTCGGACTGCACGAACCCGTGGGTCAGGAAACTCGGCAATCCGATATCACCCGCCGCAGGACTGTCGCCCGGTGTCTCGGTCTCGGGGAAACGCTGCCGGTGGCGTTCACGATCCCGGTCCTTTTCGCGATCCCGTTCGCCGCGCTCGGCCATTCTCTGGGCCTCACGCTCGGCCCGCAGTTCACGTTCGCGCTGATACTCCCGGTCCCGTTCCGCCTGCCTTTCCCGGTTGAACTGTTCCTGTTCATCGCGGGCACGGTCGACCTCACGCTGCGCTTCGGCAAGCATCCGCGTATAGTGCTCTGCGTGCTGGGCAAAGTTCTCTGCCCCGACACGGTCGCCCGAAAGCTGGGCATCATGGTGAAGTTGTGTATACTTCTCGATGATTTGGGCAGGCGTTCCCCGCACCTTGCCGTCCGGCCCCGAACTGTCGAAGACACGATTGATGATATTGCCCCCGCTGGGGCGAAGATTGCGGTTCTTGTTGCCCCGCGACCGTGATTTGGATGATCTCATCTGACTCTATGAAGATTGCCCCGCAGGGCGTTACGATCCTGGCTCGCTGTCCGCCACTTTCGACAGTGGCCGATCCCCTTGACCGTCCAGGGTCCAGCGATGATCTGGCATCCGCCGGTAGAGAGACAAACCTCATCGCTCCGGCGTAACCGTGTAATCATGACGCGCAGCCCAGGGCAAGAAAAATATGTCGTTCGCCGTGTCTCAGCCGGGATCAGGGCTTCCGTCATCGCCCGGAGTGTTGCCATTCAAGCACCACAACCCGGTCTTTTCCGTCCAGGTCAGGAAGGATCCGCAGATCGGCGAAGCCTTCCCCCCTTGCGATCGCGGTGACCGCCTCTCCCTGTCCCGCACCGATCTCCAGCATCAGCCGGCCGCCGGGGCGGATATACGGCCGAGCCTGCCTGAGGATGGTCCTGTAGGATGACAATCCGTCGGAATCGTCGGTCAGGGCCAGCCTTGGCTCGTGGTCGCGGACCTCGGGGCTGAGTCCCGCCATCTCCTCTGCGGCAATATACGGAGGGTTCGCCACGATCAGGTCGTATGTGCCGCCGACCGCCGAGAACCAGTCCGAACATGCAAACACGGCGCGGTCAGCCACTCCGTGACGCCGGGCATTTTCGACCGCCACGGCAAGTGCAGCCCGAGAGATATCGACACCCACTCCCCGCGCCGTCGGCCTGTCGGCCAGAAGCGTCACGAGGATGCAGCCTGATCCGGTCCCAAGGTCCAGCACATCGCTGAAACTCCCCTGCAGCGCAGCATCGATCATCACCTCCGTCTCGGGGCGGGGGTCAAGAACGGCGGCCGAGACGGCAAAGTCCCGCCCCCAGAACATGCGCCGTCCCGTGAGGTGGGACAGGGGCACGCGACTGGCCCGCCGCTCCACCAGCGTTTCGAAACTCCCGGCCGCGTCCGGAGGAACCGCCCCGGCAAGAGCGAGCGTCAGCCTCCCCGGATCGACCGCGAGAGCATGAGCAAGCAGCCGCCTTGCATCGATTGCCGGCTCGGGCACGCCGGCCGCATCAAGCCGCCGGACCGCCGCCGCAAGCAACGTGTTTGCCGACACGCCCATATCCGTCAGGTCCGGCCCACCTCGGCCAGGAGCCCGGCCTGCGCATCAGCCGTCAGCGCATCGATCGTCTCGTCAAGGTCACCCCCAAGGATCGCGTCCAGCCTGTAAAGCGTGAGATTGATCCGGTGATCCGTCATCCGACCCTGCGGAAAGTTGTATGTCCTGATCCGTTCGGACCTGTCGCCTGATCCGACCTGCGCCCTGCGATCCGCAGCGCGTTCACCCTGAAGACGGTCGCGTTCCCGCGCAAAAAGCCGCGCCCTGAGCACGTTCATGGCCAGGTCGCGATTGCGGTGCTGGGACTTCTGCGACGACGTGACGACAATTCCCGTCGGCAGATGGGTGATGCGGACGGCGCTGTCTGTCGTGTTGACGTGTTGTCCTCCGGCACCGCTCGACCGCATGGTATCGATGCGGATGTCGCCCGGGTCGATCCTGACATCGACCTCTTCGGCTTCCGGCAATACGGCCACAGTCGCAGCCGAGGTATGAATCCGCCCTCCGGACTCGGTTTCCGGAACCCGCTGGACCCGGTGGACACCGGATTCATACTTGAGTCTGGCAAATGCACCCTCGCCTTCGACCCGGGCCACGACCTCCCTGATCCCGCCAAGCTCGGTCGTCTGCTCCTCGATGATCTCGAACCGCCAGCCCCGCGCCTCTGCATAGCGCTGGTACATCCGCAACAGGTCTGCCGCAAAGAGCGCGGCTTCCTCACCACCGGTGCCCGGCCGGATCTCGATCATCGCAGGACGACCATCGGCTGCATCCCGCGGCAGCAAGGCCAGACGGACCGCCTGTTCAGCCTCTCCAAGCTTTCTGCGCAGATCCGGCAATTCCTCTTCGGCCAATGGGCGCAATTCAGGATCGCCCAACATCGCTTCCGTGCCAGCGACCTGGTCAAGCGCACGCCTGTACCCCTCAACCGAGGCAACCACAGGTCGAAGTTCGGCATATTCCCTTGTCAGTCCGACCAGGACGGGACCGGATACCCCCGCCTGCAACCTGGCTTCGACAAAACGGTACCGTTCAGTCAACTGGTCGAGTTTTTCGTGAGGGATCATGCTTCACCATGTCGCCCTTCCGATTGTGGCGGTCAAGTGCCGGCGTCGCCC
>JBEIDZ010000304.1:0-4001 GCA_040383215.1 Paracoccaceae bacterium
GGCGGGGGGGGGGGGGGGCCGGTGGCTGGTGGGGGGGGGGGGGGGGGGGGGGGTGGGGGCTGGGCTCGGGGGGGTTTGGGGGGGGGGGGCGGTCTTGCGGGGGGCCCGGGCGGGATCGCCGGCGGTGAAGCGGAAAGCCCCCTCGCGGATCGCGTACGGCGTTGGTGGGGACCGCCGGCACCGCAGGTTCGGAACGCCCGCCGGCCGAGGTTGCCGCCGGTCCGGACGTCCCGGGGACGGGCGGGGCGAACTGGTGGGCCCTGACGGCACGGTCAGAGCAGCGGATGGCGCGCGACGGGGATCGCCGCGGTGAGCGAGGAGAGGCTTTCCCTTTGGCGCCCGGACGCGTCGAAATTGGCGGGCGAGAGCCAGCGCGCGAAGGCAGCCGACAGCCGGGGCCATTCGCTGTCGATCGCGGCGAACCAGGCGGTGTCGCGGTTGCGCCCCTTGATGACGGCGGCCTGGCGGAAGGTCCCTTCGTAGGACAGGCCAAGCCTTGCAGCCGCGCGGCGCGAGGGCAGGTTCAGCGCGTCGCATTTCCATTCATACCGGCGGTAACCCGCCGCGAAGGCCCAGCCCATCATGAGCGCCATCGCCTCGGTCGCGGCGGGGGTGCGCTGCAGCTGCGGAGAGAGCGCGATATGGCCGACCTCGATCGTGCCCGCGGCAGGCGAGATGCGCAGGAAGCTCGCCACACCGGCGGCGCGCCCGGTGGTACGGTCGCAGAGGGCATAGAAGAAGGGGTCGGGCTGGCCGGCGACGGCATCGGCCCAGGCGCGATAGTCGGGAAGCGTCGCGAAGGGACCGTAGGGCAGGTAGTCCCAGATCGCATCCGAGGCCGTGTTCGCGGCGTGAAGCTCGGCGGCGTGGCGGGCGGGGTCGAGCCGTTCGAGCCGGACATGGCGCCCCTCCATCGCCGTCGGGCCGGGGGGGAGCGGCGGGGTCCAGCCCGGGACGGGGGTTCCAAGTCGCGGCATGGTGGCACCTTTTCGGCCACGCGCCCACCGGGGCGAAAAACCGCCCATGGGTGCGTCGGGGAAAGTTCAAGCATATTGGAGCGCAGGCGGCAAAGCTCCGCAAGAAGGGTCAGGGGGTGGCGGGCGGTGCCACGCGGCGGGACGGCGGCGGGCCGGGGACCGCAGGTGTCGGAGCAAGGCTGTCGTCTGCGCCGAGCAGGGCGGGGTCACAGATCACGAGCCTGCCATAGCCGGTCCTGACCGCGCCCGCGGCGATCAGCCCGGCCAGGGCGCGGTGCAGGCTTGTGCGGCTCATCCCGGTGAGGCGGGCGAGGTCGTCCTGCGTCGCGGGCACGGTGCCGTCAGGGCCGGCGATGCGCAGCATCGCGCGGACCAGGCGCGCGCGGGGCGGGAGGGTCAGCACCTCGGCCAGGGTGGCGACGGCGAGCACGGCATTGAGATGGCTGAGCCGGAAGAAGGCGGGCCAGTCGCCGGGAGAGGCGGCCAGATGCGCGCGCACCGCCGGGCCGGGCAGGCGGAAGATGTCGCAATCGGCCGCGGCCGTCACCGACAGCGCGCGGGTGGTGCGGGCCAGCAGCGCCGATTCGCCGATCCAGAAGCCCGGACCGGCGCGGTGGATGAGGACTTCGTCATCCTCGGACACCGGCAGGCCGACGTCGGCATGCCCCGTGGCGACCCCGAACATCGCGTCGGGGGGGTCGCCCATGGCAAAGAGCGCCCGCCCCCGGGGCAGGCGGATGATCCGGCCCATCGCGAAGAGCCGGTCGCGGAAGGCGGAGCTTTCGCCGGCGAGCCAGCCGGCGGAGGCGAGCGCCGCAAAAGGTGATGAGGTCATCGACATGACTGTTTCAAATGACACATTTGTGCGCGGTTTTCCAGTGTAAGGCAGCCCGGCAGCGGGCAGAAGCCCGGCGCGCGGGCGGACCCTGCCCACCGATGCCAGAGGAGAGACGAGATGACGACGCGACGCACGTTACTGGGCAGCCTGCCCGTCACCGGTGCGGCCTTTGCGGTGGGTGCCGCGCTCTGGACCGAAGGTGCGCGGCCTGCCGCGGCGCAGGAGGCGCCACCGGTGGCGCCCGACCATTTCCACCCGCGCGGCAAGGCGCCCTCGGCCCATACCAAGGCGGTGATCGAGAGCGCGCGCGCCGGCCTGCCCTTTGCCGATACGCGCGACTTCGAGGAATTCGAGCGTGGGCTGATCGTGCGGCGGGGCGATCCGGTGATCCCCTCGGACAGGGGCGGGGTGGCCTGGGACATGAGCCGCTTCGACTTCATCGACACGGCCGACAGCTTTGAGAGCATCCATCCCTCGATGCTGCGGATCGCGCAGCTGAACCAGAACTTCGGGCTCTACGAGGTCGTGCCCGGCATCTACCAGGTGCGAGGCTTCGACCTGGCGCAGGCGAGCTTTGTGCGCGGGCGGACGGGCTGGATCCTGTTCGACGTGCTGGTGAGCAGCGAGACGATGCGCGCGGCCTGGGCGCTGTTCCAGGAGCATGTGGGCGAGGGGCTGCCGGTCACGGCGGTGGTCTATTCGCATAACCACGGCGACCACTGGGGCGGCGTGCGTGGCGTGGTGACCGACGAGGACATGGCGTCGGGCCGGGTCGAGATCATCGCGCCGGTGGGCTTCATGCAGAACCTCGTGGCCGAGAACGTCTATGCCGGCAATGCGATGAACCGGCGGCTGTTCTACCAGTACGGCATCCTGCTGCCGGTGGACCGCTACGGCTATGTCACGCAAGGTCTGGGTGCCGGGGTATCGAACGGGTCGACGGGGCTTTTCGCGCCGACGCGGATCGTGACCGACCCGATCGAGGAATTCGAGGTCGACGGCGTGAAGATGGTGTTCCAGAACACGCCCAATACCGAAGCGCCCTCGGAGATGAACACCTGGATTCCGGAGTACAAGGCGCTCTGGATGGCCGAGAACGTGTCCGCGACGCTGCACAACATCTATACGCTGCGCGGCGCGCCGGTGCGCGATCCGCTGAACTGGTCGAAATACATCAACGACGCGCTTTACCGTTTCGGACCCGAGGCGGAGGTGATGTTTGCCAGCCACCACTGGCCGCGCTGGGGCAACGAGCGCATCCGCGAGGTGCTGCGCGACCAGCGCGACCTTTACGCCAACATGAACAACCAGGTGCTGCATCTGGCCAACCAGGGTGTGACGATCAACCAGGTGCACAACGTCTATACCGTGCCCGCGGGGCTGCAGGCCAAGTGGCATTGCCGGGGCTATCACGGATCGCCCCAGCATAATGCACGCGGCGTGGTGCAGCGTTTCCTGGGCTTCTGGGACTGCAACCCCGCGACGCTGATCCCGCTGTCGCCGGCCGATTCGGCGCCGCTCTATGTCGAGATGATGGGCGGGGCGGCGGCGATCATGGCGCGGGCGCGCACGCTGCATGACGCGGGCGATTACATGCTCGCCATCGAGATCCTGAACAAGCTGGTCCAGGCCGAACCGGACAATGTGGACGGGCGCGAGATGCTGGCCGATGCCTTTGAACAGGTGGGCTACCAGCAGGAGAACCCGGGTCTGCGCAACAGCTTCCTGTCGGGGGCCTATGAGCTGCGCTCGGGCGTGCCCACGGCCGAGACCGCGTCGACCACGGGGCCCGACGTGGTGCGCGCGATGTCGACCGAGCTTTGGCTCAACTTCCTTGGCATCCAGATGGATGCGCGGCTGGCCGAGGGGCTGAGCTTCACCATGAACCTGTCGCTGCCCGATGCGGGCGAGACGTTCGTGGTGGAGATGTCGAACGCGACGCTGACCAACATCGCGGGTTTCCAGGTCGAGGCGCCGGACCTTGCACTCACGCTCAACCGCAGCACGCTCGAGAAGATCATGATGGGTCAGACCGCCTTCGAGGACCTGATCGCCGCAGGCGAGGTGACCTTCGCGGGCGACATCAGCATGACATGCAGCAGGCGGTTGAAACGGTCGAGCGTCCAGGCTACGGCTTTCCCGGTGCTGGAAATGATCAGGTTCCGTGTTGCCTTGCGGAAGTGAAA
>JBEIDZ010000305.1:0-3996 GCA_040383215.1 Paracoccaceae bacterium
CGCCACGGGCCGCATCGCGCCCGCCGACCGCCGCCTCTATGCCATCCGCGATGTCACCGGCACCGTCGAATCGATCGACCTCATCACCGCCTCGATTCTTTCCAAGAAACTCGCCGCCGGTCTCGAAGCGCTGGTGCTCGACGTCAAATGCGGCTCGGGCGCCTTCATGAAGACCGAAGCCGAAGCGCATGCGCTGGCCGAAGCGCTCGTCACGGCGGCCAACGGCGCGGGCTGCCGCACAGCGGCGCTCATCACCGACATGGACGAACCACTCTGCCCCGCGATGGGCAACGCGGTCGAGGTCGCGCTCTGCATGGACATCCTCTCGGGCAACCGCGCCGCAGGCCCGCGCCTGCACGACCTTACCGTGGCCATCGGCGGGCGGCTCCTTGCGCTCATCGGCGGGGCCGAGGGCGAGGGCGAGGAAAAGATCCGTGCCGCGCTCGATACAGGGCAGGCGATGGAGCGCTTCGCCCGCATGGTGGCCGCCCTCGGCGGCCCCCCCGACATGGCCGAGGACTGGCGCACCCACCTGCCCGCGGCCCCCGTGATCGGCGAGGTGCTGGCCCGCGAGGCCGGCTTCGTCACCGCCTTCGACGGCGAGGCGCTGGGCCTCGTCGTCGTCGCCATGGGCGGCGGGCGAAGGGTCGAGACCGACCGGATCGACCCCGCCGTCGGCCTGACCGACGTCATCCGCCTCGGCGCCCGGGTCGAGAAGGGCCAGCCCCTCGCCACCATCCATGCCCGCGACGATGCCTCGGCCGAGGCGGCCGCCCAGGGCATCCTCGGCGCCATCCGCATCGGAGCGGCGCCCTCTTTGCCCCGCCTCGTGCGCGACCGGGTCGGCTGATGCCGCGCGGCTTCCTTGTCGTGATGGATTCGGTCGGCATCGGCGGGGCGCCGGATGCGCACCTCTTCTTCAACGGCGACCGTCCAGATACCGGCGCCAACACGCTTGGCCACATCGCCGAAACCGTAGGCCTTACGCTGCCCACGCTCGATGCGCTGGGCCTCGGCGCCGCCCTCCGCCTCGCCTCCGAGATGACGCTGCCCGGCCCGCATCTGCCCCCCACGAGCGCCTGGGGCGCCGCGACCGAGGTATCGCGCGGCAAGGACACCCCCTCGGGCCATTGGGAACTTGCGGGCGTCCCCGTCCCCTGGGACTGGACCGTCTTCCCCCGGACTGCGCCCTGCTTTCCCCCCGACCTCGTCGCCCGCGTCTGCGCTGCCGCCGGCACCGCCGGCATCCTCGGCAACCGCCACGCCTCGGGCACCACGATCATCGCCGAGGAAGGCGCGCGCCACCTCGCGACGGGCTGGCCCATCTGCTACACCTCTGCCGACAGCGTCTTCCAGATCGCCGCGCATGAAGAACGCTTCGGCCTCGACCGGCTCCTGACGCTCTGCGCCACGCTCGCCCCCGTGCTGCACGCGATGCGCGTCGGTCGCGTGATCGCGCGGCCCTTCACCGGCACCGCCGCCACGGGATTCACCCGCACCGCCAACCGCCACGACTATGCCATCGCCCCACCAGCGCCCACGCTCTGCGACTGGGCGCATAAGGCCGGCCGCGCCGTCCACGCGGTCGGCAAGATCGGCGACATCTTCTCCATGCACGGCATCACCGATGTCGCGAAGGGCGAGGATCGCGCGCTGATGGACCACCTTGCCCGCCTCGTCGATACCGCCGAGGACGGCTCGCTCACCTTCGCCAATTTCGTGGAATTCGACAGCCTCTATGGCCACCGTCGCAATCCGGCGGGCTACCGCGACCACCTGCAATGGTTCGATGCGGGCCTTGCCCGGCTTCTGCCCCGCCTGCGCGCGGGGGATCTCTTCATCGTCACCGCCGACCACGGCAACGACCCCACCTGGACCGGCACCGACCACACGCGCGAACGCGTGCCCGTGCTCTGCCACGGGCTCGGCCCCCGCGCGCTCGGCCATCTCGCCTTCGCCGATGTTGCGGCCTCCATCGCCGCCCATCTCGGCATCCCCTCGCACCCCCCCGGAAGGTCCTTCCTGTGAGCTGGAAAACATTCCCCAAGGTCGAACTGCATCTCCACCTCGAAGGCGGCGCTCCGCCCGCCTTCATCGCCGGCCTCGCACAAGAGAAGTCAGTGGACATCAGTGGCATCTTCGATGACCGCGGCCGCTATGCGACCGGCAGCTTCGACCATTTCCTCAAGGTCTACGAGGCTGCCTGCACCGTCCTGCAGACGCCCGCGGACTACCGCCGCCTCACGCTCGCCGTGCTCGAGGAAAGTGCCGCGAACGGCGTCGTCTATTCCGAAACCTTCCTCTCGCCCGATTTCTGCGGCGGCGGCGACCTTGCCGCCTGGCGCGACTACCTCGCCGCCATCCAGGACGCCGCAGCCGAGGCCGAGCGGACCATGGGCATCACCCTGCGCGGCATCGTCACCTGCATCCGCCATCTCGGCCCCGAAAAGGCCCGCGCCGTGGCCCGCTGCGCGGCCGAAACCATGGGCGATTTCGTCACCGGCTTCGGCATGGCGGGCGCGGAAACCGTGGGCCGCCCGCGCGACTATGCCTGGTCCTTCGACATGGCGCGCGAGGCCGGGCTGCGCCTGACCTGCCATGCCGGCGAATGGGGCGGGCCCGACATGGTCGCCGACACCCTGCGCGACCTGCGCCCCGAACGGATCGGCCACGGCATCAGTGCCGTACGCGACCCCGCCCTTGTCGACCGCATCGCCGAAGCCGGCATCGTGCTTGAGGTCTGCCCCGGCTCGAACGTCTATCTCGGTGCCGCCCCCTCCTGGCGAGACCACCCGATCGAGACCTTGATGAACCGCGGTGTCAGGGTCACCGTCTCGACCGACGATCCGCCCTTCTTCACGACCACGATGACGCGGGAATACGAATCGCTCGAACGCGCCTTCGACTGGGACGAAGGCGTCTTTCGCACGCTCAACGGGGTGGCGCTTGCCGCCGCCTTCTGCGACCAAGCCACCAAGGACCGGATTGTCAAGCGACTGGAGCCCAGTTGATATGTACTTCTTTTACTTCGACGAATCCGGATCGCGCGACCCCTCGGTCGGTACGTCGGACAAGCCGAAGGATCACCTCTACGTCCTTCTCGCAGTCGGGCTTTGGGAAGGCCAATGGAGGCGCTTCGACCATGGCATCGCGCGCGTGAAGCTGGAACTTGTCGACCAACTCCGTCGCGAGGGTAAGGGCCGTTTCGACCTCGCGGATTGCGAGGTCAAGTCGAACTGGCTGCGCAATGCGAAGGAACGCGCCGAGCGGAGCCCGTTCCTGGCAGCCTTGGACGACAGGGACCGCGAACGGCTGGTTGCGGCCTATTTCGACCAACTCGGTCCGCGGCGCGCGGTCGTCATGGCGGCCGTGATCGACAAGCGGCATATGCGCGATCATGTCACGGCTGAGACGCTGCACAAGAAGGCCTATGAGTTCCTGCTTGAACGCATCCAGCACTTCATGCGGGAATTCCATCCAAAGCACAACGCGCTGATGGTGATGGATGATACGAGCAAGCAATTGAATCGAGCGGTGGCCATGAAGCACGCCTTCTTCCAGCGCGCCGGAAACCAGAACCTCCAATTCACCCAGATTGTCGAATACCCTTTCTTCACTGCGAGCGAACTCTCGGCCGGTGTGCAGTTGGCCGACTTGCTCGCCTACAACACCTATCGCGCCTTCAAGGACGAAAATCTCGCCTATCCTTACTTCAACATGTTGCTACCCAGCTTCTATCGTCGTGGCGGGGACGCAGTGCTGGACGGCTTGAAGGTTTGGCCTGAACCCTCTCCGCTTGTCGCGATCGCCCGCGCCATGTGGGAGGACAACAGGAAGAGGCTTCAGCAAGATGGTGGTTGATGTCGGGCTGGGCGAACCATATCGAGCCCACCAGGGGCACCCGACAACAGGCAATATGCGCGAGCCTTTGTCTGAGATCAACCTGGCAGTCCCGCTTCGACCATTCGGCAAGGCAGAAAACCATGATCCCCCAAC
>JBEIDZ010000306.1:0-3991 GCA_040383215.1 Paracoccaceae bacterium
CCCGACGAATGCCAAAACTACTTTCGCCATGCCGGGTATGCTTCAGTCTAAGTCAGACAGGCTCTAGCGCAGCGCAGAGAGGACGTTGGCGTGGTCGTCGGTCCAGAGCGGGAAGTCCGGTGCGACCGGCTCGACCCAGTCCGGATCGGTGGCGAAGCGGCCGAGGTCGGCCTCGGTGCGGGCAAGGATCATCACTGTCGAAGACAGGTCATAGGGCACGTCGGTCACCTCGGCTGCGGTTCTGTTGCGATATCGCGTCGCAAGCCCAAGCTCGGCTGCGGCACGGGCAAGCGGCAGCGACAGGTCGTAGAACCGGTTCGAGATGTGGATGACGAGGATGCCGTTCGGGTTGATCCGGGAGAGGTAAAGCTCAAGCGCCTCGACGGTGGTGAGGTGGACGGGCACCGCGTCCGAACTGTAGGCGTCGATCACCAGGACATCGAACAGGAGCCCTTCCTGCTGGTCCAGCATGATGCGGGCGTCGCCAAGATGGATCTGCGGGTCGGGGGCACAGGTCGGGATGTAGGTGAAGAGCGCGGGGTCCAGTGCGATCTCCACGACCTTGCGGTCGATTTCGTAGAAATGCCAGTCTTCGCCCGGGCGGGCGTAGCACGAGAGCGCCCCGGTCCCCAGGCCGACGATCCCGATGCGCCTCGCCCCTGCATCCTGCCGCGCGGTGAGCACCTCGGCCAGGGGACCGTCAGGGTGATAGTACGAGATCGGCCGGGGCCGGCTTCCGAAATCCGTCAGGCGCTGGCCGCCGTGCTGGGTCGTGCCGTTGGAATAGATGCGCATCGTGTCGGTATCCCGCACGATATGGACGCCAAAGAAGCTGCGGTCGGTCAGGATCGTGTTCGGCGATCGGGCAAAGAGGACCGGCAAGAGCAGGCAAAGGGCGAGTACGGCGGGGGCGAGGCCGTCGCGGCGCATGGCGAGGGCGCAACCGAGGAAAAGAAGCACCACCAGCACCACGTCCGTCTTGACGGCAAGGTCACCGAGGCCCGGCGGGAGCCGGGACCGGATCACGAGCGCGGCGGCTCCGAGCGCGATCCCGATGGCGAGCTGGCGGACGAACTGCGCAGGCCGTGGGTTGCGGATGAGCAGGAGGGCAAACAGGCCGACCGTGACCGGAAACTCGACCAGGCGGTCGAAGGCGACGGGGGCGATGATCGAGTTGAAGAGGCCCCCCAGCGCCCCGCCGACAGACATCGTCACATAGAAGAGCGTCAGGTGCCGGGTGCCGGGCCTTGCGTCGTAGAGCAGCCGGTGCGCCAGAAGGCTGGCGACGAAGAAGGCACCAAGGAGGACGGCAAAACTGTCCAGCGTGCGGGCGGACGAGATCGAAAAGTAGATCAGGGCCGCCAGTGCGACGGGGAACACGAACCGCAGCCGGTCTGCCGTCAGGGGTGTGCGGGTCGAGAAGACCAGCACGAAGGTCAGAAGATAGAGCGCCAGGGGAACGACCCAGACGAGAGGGAAGGAGCCCATGTCGGTGCTGATCTTGGTCGTCACGCAAAGCATCAGCGACGAGGGCAGGAAGGCAAGGAACGTCCAGCGCGCCATGAGCGCCAGTGACACGCGGTCTTGCGGGGCTGCTGCCGGCGATTCGGCCTGTGCCGATGCTGTCCTGCCCCGGATCGCTGCGATTCCGCAGAGCGCGATGAGCGGGATCAGGACCACGAACCCGATCGACCAGCCGACCGAGATGTTGGACACCCCGAAGAGCGGCTCTGCCACCAGGGGAAAGCCGAGCAGGGCGATGAAGGAGCCGAGGTTGCTGGCGGCGTAGAGGAAATAGGGGTCTGCGGCGCCAGCGGCCCCGGTCCGTCCGAACCAGGACTGGATCAGGGGCGCGTTGGCCGACAGGACGGCAAAGGGAAGCCCCACGCCCAGGGCGAATAGCCACAGCGCCTGGGTGACAACCGGGCGCGTGGCGTCATAGGACCAGCCCTGCGGCACGGAGAGCGGCAGGAAGGCCAGCGCAAGGACGAGCAGCCCGAGGTGCAGCGCAAGCTGGAAGCGGGGTGCCAGGTGGCGGCTGCTGACATGGGCATAGGCGTAGCCGAGAATCAGCATCGCCTGGAAAAAGAGCATGGCCGTGGTCCAGACGGCAGCGGCGCCTCCGATCTGGGGCAGGACCATGCGCGCGTAGAGCGGCTGCACGAAGAACAGCAGGAGCGCACTGAGCAGGATCGTGAGCGTGAAGAGCAGGGCCAGCGATGCGGGCGAACCTGCCGGGATGATTCGCGCGTTCCGCATGGTTCGCCTTGTATTTCCGGTTTCTTATCTGAAATCGGAAGATGAGGGCAAAATTGAGTCCGGATGTCGGGTGTGCTGCGGCATGCCGGCTTCCTGCGGCAGGGGCATCGGCCGCCCCGCCACAGGACTGGTGCCGGCCTTTCAGCGGCGGCGGTCGCGCCGCGCGCTCATCGGCTGGAAGGCGACACCGACATGAGCCTCGCAATAGGGCTTGCCGGGCTGCACGGGCAAGCCGCAGAACCAGAAATTGTCGGTCGCGGGGTCGCCCACGGGCCATTTGCAGGTCTTTTCCGTCAGCTCCATCAGCGTGAGCCGGCGGGCCGACTTCTCGACCTCGGTCACCTTGGCGAGCGCTTCGGGGCTGATCTCGTTGGCCGAGGGCTGTGGCGGCAGGGGCTGGCCGGCGGGGATGATCGCACGGCGGGCCGGGGTCATCGGGATGTCGTCGTGGTCATCGTCCTGGTCGATGTCGGCGCTGTCATCCGTGCTGTCGGCGTCGGCCGCGTGGCCTGCGTCGTCGCCCGCGGGGTCGAGCGCGGACCAGGCGCTGTCTTCTGCCGTGGGCAGGCCGGTGCCGGCGGCCGCTCCGCTGCCCGGCGCAGCGCTGCCGCCCGGGCCGGCAACCGGGCCGCCGGTCCGGTTTGACAGCCCCAGGCGGTGGACCTTGCCGATGACCGCGTTGCGGGTCACGCCGCCCAGTTCCTTGGCGATCTGGCTTGCAGACTGGCCTTCGGCCCACATCTTCTTGAGCGTCTCGACACGCTCGTCGGTCCAGGACATGCATTCCTCCGGCAGGTCGGGCGGGCCGCTGCGGCTGGGGCGCGCAAGACGCCCGCGGCGGCAGGGCGCGCCCGGTTGGGAGCCAAGATAGCGGCGCGCGCCGGGCTTACACGGCGGGGGCGGGGGAATCAACCCGTGCCCCGTGGGCAGGCCGGGGCGCAGGGGGTCCGGCAGGCTGGCGGTTTTTCGGCTTCCGCGGCGGGCACGGACCGTCTATGGTGCGCCCATGAGGACTGTGGCAGCCCTTTTCCTGTTCCGACGCCGACGCTGACAGCGCGCGCTGCGCGGGCTTGCGCCGGACCCTCTCTGCCCGCATCCTTGTTCCCGACCATCCTTGCGGACGGCTGCCATGCATCGGCAGGTTCGCCCGCTCCCGCCCCGGAGAATGCCGATGATTCCCTCGATCCTGCCCACCTATAACCGTGCGCCCCTGACCTTTGACCGGGGCGAGGGGTCCTGGCTTTTCACGCCGTCGGGCGAGCGGTATCTCGACCTTGCAGCCGGGATCGCGGTGAATGCGCTGGGCCATGCCCATCCCGCGCTGGTCGCGGCGCTGACGGCGCAGGCGCGCAAGGTCTGGCATCTGTCCAATCTCTACCAGATCCCCGAACAGCAGCGGCTGGCCGACATGCTGGTGGAGCGGACCTTTGCCGACACCGTCTTTTTCACCAATTCGGGGACGGAGGCCTGCGAACTGGCCGTGAAGATGGCGCGCAAGTACTGGTACGAGCGGGGCGAGACGGCGCGGACGCGCATCCTGACCTTCGAGGGGGCGTTTCATGGCCGGTCATCGGCAGCGATCGCGGCGGCGGGGTCGGAGAAGATGACAAAGGGGTTCGGCCCGCTTCTGCCGGGGTTCACGCAGCTGCCCTGGGGGGATCACGGCGCGCTTGAGGCGGCGATCCGGGCGCCGGATGTGGGGGCGGTGCTGGTCGAGCCGGTGCAGGGCGAG
>JBEIDZ010000307.1:0-3987 GCA_040383215.1 Paracoccaceae bacterium
CAGCGCCGCCGACGCCGCCATCCATGTCCGGACCGTCTTCATCGTCGTCTCCCTCTCTTGCCGCGTCACTCGGGGGTCAGCAGCCGGGCCAGCGTCACCGCCATCACCGCCGCGCTGTCGATCATGTCGTCCACATCCACATATTCGTCGGGCTTGTGCGCCAGTTCAAGCAGCCCAGGACCATAGGCGACACAGTTCTTCAGCCGCCCGATCCGGTCGATATGCTTCTGGTCATAAGACCCCGGCGAGGCGACCCATTCCGGCGCCCGCCCCAACACCTCCTCGACCGCGCGTGCGATCGTCCGCGCCACCGGCGCCTCCCGCTCGGTCATCGAGGGCAGCACGCGGTTGATCTCCCGGATGCGATAGTCGAACCGCGGCCGGCTCTGCTTCAGCCCGTCCAGCAGCGCCACGACCTCGGCCTCCACCTCCTCGATCCGCTCCTCGATCAGGAAACGGCGGTCGATGGTGATGCGGCAGCTGTCGGGCACGCAATGGGCGGGCAGGGCGTCCGGATCGTCCTGCTCGGGCTGGCCGCCATGGATCGCGTTGATGTTCATGGTCGAGGCCCGCGCCCCCTCGGGCACCACCGGCATGTCGGTGCGCCGTTGTGCGAGCGCCGGAAAGAGCCGCTCCTCGAAGGTCTGCAGCACTGCCCCCATGTGGCGCACCGCGCAATCGCCCAGAAACGGCATCGCGCCATGCGCGATCTCGCCCCGCGTCTCGATCTCGGCCCACCAGCCGCCGCGATGACCGAGACACACGCGGTCCTTCTGCAAAGGTTCGGGGATGATCACATGCTGCACCCGCGCCGGGTCGAACCAGCCCTCGCGCGCAAGATGCGCGACCCCGCCATAGCCGCCCGATTCCTCGTCCGCCGTGGCCGAAATCTCGATCGCCCCGCGATAATCCGGGCAGGTGGCGACAAAGGCCTCGGCCGCGACAATGGCCGCGGCCAGCCCGCCCTTCATGTCGCAGGTGCCGCGGCCATAGATGCGCCCTTCGCGCAATTCGCCCGCAAACGGGTCGACCGTCCAGCCCTGACCGACTGCGACGACATCGGTATGGCCGTTGAAATGCACGCAGTCCCCGGGCCCCGCCCCTTCGCGCCGCGCGACCAGGTTCCAGCGCGGATAACGCTCGCTGTCCCCCGGCGCCCCCTCGGCGCGGATCATGGCGATGTCGAACCCCCCGCCGCGCAGCCGCCGGGCCAGAAGCTCGCAGATGTCGCGATAGAATGCGCCGGGCGGGTTCAGCGTCGGGATGCGCACAAGCTCCTGCGTCAGCGCGATCACATCGTCGCGCCGCGCCTCGACCGCCTGCCGCAGCCTGTCGACCTGATCCATCGCGCGCCCCCTTGGGGCCAGTCAACCAGCCGCCGCCGCCGGGCGCAAGCCGCACCTCAGCCCTCGTCCCGCCCGACCCCCAGGCCCAGCCGCATCAGCCCCCGCCGCAGCGGCGCCACATCATGCAGCAGCCGCAGCCCTGTCGCGCGCAGGTCGCGCAGTCCCGGCATCCCGCTCATCGAGATGCGGTTGAGCATGTCGATCCCCGTCACCCGCAAGCGCAGGTCGCCGTGCCGCGCCCGGGCATAGGCATCCAGCATCGCCGCCCCGCCCAGGCCCGCGGGGTCGGCCAGCGCCAGATCGCGCAGCACCGCGATGTCGCGCAGCGACATGTTCAGCCCCTGCGCACCGATCGGCGGCACCACATGCGCGGCCTCGGCCACCAGCGCCATCCGCCCGCCCGTGATCCGGTCGGCAATCTGGCTGATGATCGGCCAGACCTGCCGCCGCGCCACGAGCCGCAGCTCCCCCGTCACCTCTGCCGACCGCTCGGTCGCCGCAGCCGAAAACGCCCCGGCCGGCAGCCCGGCCAGCCGGATCACCTCCGGCCCCGTCTCCATCCAGACCACGGCCGAACAGGGCCGCCCCTCGTGATCGGGCAGGGGCACCAGCGTGAAGGGCCCGCCCGCGCGGTGCACTTCGGTCGACACACCGTCATGCGGCCGCGCATGGCTCACCGCAAAGACCAGCGCCTTCTGGCCATAGCGCATCGTCCGGACCCCGATCCCTGCCGCCTGCCTGGCCAGCGAGTCCCGCCCGTCGGCGGCAACGACCAGCCGCGCCTCCATCACCCGGCCATCGCTCAGCCTCACCCGCGCCGCATCGTCGCGCGCCAGATACCCGGAAAAGCCCGTCCCCGGAAGAAAGCGGACATTCGGCATCTCGGCCAGCCGCGCCACGATCTCGCGCCGGATCAGCCAGTTCGGGATGTTCCAGCCGAAACACGCCTGCCCGATATCGCTGGCCAGGAAATCCCGCATGACCGGCGCGCGGCCGCCGTCCCCGCCGGCATCGACGATGCGCATCACCCGCAGGGGCGTCGCATGTGGCCCAAGCCTGTCCCAAAGCCCCGTCTCCGCCAGCAGGTCCCGCGCCGGCTGAAGTAGCGCAGTCGACCGCAGGTCCGCCCCTTCCGCCCCGGCCTCGGTCACCGGTGGCGCGGGGTCCACGACCACGGTGCCCAACCCCGCCGCGCCGAACACCGCCGCCGCGGTCAGACCCGCGACGCCACCGCCCGAAATCAGGATATCGCAGCTCTCCATATGCGACAGCTAGCCCGTCGCCCGCCCCCCGGAAAGCCCCTCAGCCCAGCTGCGACAAGAAGGCCGACAGGTCGCGCGCATGATGATGGATGTGGTCGCCCGGATGTGGCTCCGGCCCGACCAGCACGGTGCGCATCCCCAGCGCATGCGGCACGGCCAGATTGCGCGGATCATCCTCGAACATCGCGCCCCGCTCCGGGGCGACCCCGTCCAGCGCAAAGACCGCCTCGAAGGCCGCCCGTTCGGGCTTGGGCAGGAACCCCGCATGTTCCACGCCATAGACTGCGTCGAAGGCCCCGCTCAGCCCGCGTGCCGCCAGCACCCGCCGCGCATAGGGTTCGCAGCCATTGGTATAGACGATCCTGCGCCCCGGCAGCGCCGCGATCTGCCCGGCCAGGACCGCATCCGGCACCAGCGCCGAAAGGTCGATGTCATGCACCTCGTCCAGATAGGGTGCAGGATCGACCCCATGCTCGGCCATCAGCCCGGCCAGCGTGGTGCCGTATCGCCGCCAGTAGCTGTCACGCAGCGCATCGGCCTGGGCACGCGGCAGGCCCAGCTCGCGCGCGACCCAGTCCGTCATCCTCACCTCGATCTGGTCGAACAGCCGCGCCCCGGGCGGATAAAGCGTATTGTCCAGGTCAAAGACCCAGACGCGGACATGGGCAAAGGCAGCGGCCACCATGCCGCGGGGCGATACCCTCTGCCCCGTGCCGGCGCAAGCAGGGCGCTTGATCCGCCCCCGCGCCCGGCGCTACCCTCACCCCATCTGCGCGGGAGTGGACGATGACCGACAGGCCGCCGGCACAGGATGCCTACACCCTGATCCTCGAAGCGATCGATTCGGGGGTCTATCGCCCCGGTGACCGGCTCGTGGAAAGCGAACTTGCCGACCGTTTCGGAACTTCGCGCACTCCCATCCGCGAGGCTTTGCAGCGGCTCGAAACCCAGTCTCTCCTCACCCGCGACGGCCGCTCGCTCATTGTCGCCTCGCTCGACCACAACCAGCTGGCCGACCTCTACGTGGTACGCGGCACGCTCGAAGGTCTCGCCGCGCGGCTCGCCGCGCGCCACGCCACACCCGAAGAGGTCCGCGTCCTGCGCGACATGCTCGAATCCGACCGTGCCCTCGTCAACGACCCCCGCGCCCTCGCCCGCGCCAACCGCCGCTTCCACAAGCAGATCCACCTTGCCTCGCACAACCGTTTCCTCGTCCATCAGCTCGACCTCGTGCACCGCTCGATGGCGCTGATGGCAACCTCGTCGATCGCGGCCGAGGGGCGCAGCCGCGACCCCCTCGCCGAACATGAAGAACTCGTTCGCGCCATCGAACACGGCGACGGCGACGCCGCCGACCGCGCCCTGCGCGATCACATCTC
>JBEIDZ010000308.1:0-3956 GCA_040383215.1 Paracoccaceae bacterium
CAGTTTCTTGTCGACGACTTCGTCCGGGCCTGCATCGAGGGTGCCCTGCCGCCGACTCATATCTGGGCCTCGGCAAGCTGGTGCGCGCCGGGTCTCGTGGCACATCAATCCGCCTTGCAGGGCGGCGCTCTGCTTGAGGTGCCCGTTTTCGGCCAGCCGCCCGCCGATTGGCCGCTTCTGACCTATCCGCCGCGCGGCGAAGAGCCCACCCGGCCCCGCCTGCCGGAACTTGTGGCCCCGGCCTTTCCGGCCTGAGGGTTCGGCTGTCCTGGGGAACCCTAACTGCGCCGCGCGCCCTGATAGCGCGTCATGCCCTTGCGGCCAAGGACCGTGGTGCTGGTGCGCCGATCGGCGTGCAGGATGCGCAGGGTCAGCTGCTTGGACAGATACTCCCGTTCGATGGCAGCATAGGCCGGATCGGTGGCAAGGTTGGTCCGCTCGGTCGGGTCGTTGACCATGTCGAACAAAAGCGAGGGCAAGCTGGGAAAGAAGACGTGCTTGTAGCGTTTGTCGCGGATCACGCTCATGACGCATTCATCTTCGGAGATCCCCAAGGGGCCCGAGAACGGCGGTTCGGGCGGGCTCTTGAAATGATATTCCCAGTGGACATGATCGCGCCACTTCGCCGGCGTCTCGCCTCGGGTAAAGGGCATGAGCGATTCCCCGTCAAGTTCGGTCGGCTGGTCAATCCCCACGAAGTCGAGCAAGGTCGGAACCAGATCGATGCTTTCGGTCAGCGCGCTGACGCGGGTGCCGTCAAAGGCTCGTGCTTCGGGCGCGGGGTCGCGGATGACCATGGGCACATGCGACTGGTAATCATGCCAGGACCCCTGGTTGGCCAGCCAGTAGTCGCCAGCCGGGTCGCCGTGGTCCGAGGTGAAGATGATGAGCGTGTTGTCGTACTGTCCGTTCGCCTTGAGCCAGGCGATCAGCCGCCCGATATGATGATCAACCTCGGCCATCAGCCCGCAATAGGTGGCGCGGGCCGATTTCCAGTCCGCCAATGACACATCACGCGCCCGGCCCGTCAGGCCGGGATGCAACTCTTGCGCGCGACCGACCTCCATCTGGTGGGCCATGAAGGGATGGATCGCTTCGTCCTGCGGCGTGGCCAGGCGGTTCATCGGCGCCCGGGACTCGGGGTCGACCAGACCGTTGTAAGGCTCTGGCGCGATGAAGGGGGCATGCGGGCGCAGATAGCACAACAGCGCACACCAGCCGGGGTCCTGTGCGCCAAGCCAGGCGATCGTCTGATCGGTCAGAAAGGCCGTGTCGCTGTCTTCGGCCTTGTAGCGGGCGGGGTGACCGGCAATGCCGCCGTTCGCGCTTGGCTTGGTATAGTCGGCGGCGAAGAGATCGCTGTTGCGCTCAAAGACATAACCGCGCCGCCGCAATTCGCCGAGCCATGCCCAGTGCCGGCCAACCATCAGTGTGGCTACATCCAGCCCCTGCATGATGCCAAAACCGTCGCCGTCAAGCAGCGCCGGGTCATTGGGGTGACGGTGGGTCGGGTCGGCCGCCGTATCCGAATAGCCGAACACCGTGGGCGCATAACCGACAGTCCGCAGATGCTGGGCGAAGGTGCGATGGTGTTCGGCCAGGGGCGCATGGTTGACCACGACGCGGTGGGTCATCCCGTAAAGCCCGGTGAACATGCTGGCGCGCGACGGCGCACAGGGGAACATGTTGCCGTAATGCGCATCAAAGGCCACGCCGTCGCGCATCAGGGCATGAAAGTTCGGGGTCAGTGCCGGGTCCATGCCCAGCTGATCGTAGCGCCACTGATCGGGCACGATCATCAGGATGTTCTTGCGGGTTTGCGGGGCTGGCGTCATCGCGGTCCTTTTTGCTGTCACCGGTGAGGGTTCATATCATCGTCTCCGTCCATGATCCAGGTTTGTCCGCGAAACATGACATTCGGTCAGGCAGTCGGCCGGAAACCAGGGTCCTCCACTCCGGCATGAGCTAAACCCGTCAGGCCCGCCAAGACAAGGCGAAGGCCCACGCATTCCCTCGGTGAAAGGTGACGTCAGAGTGGCTCATGCGGTTCGACTGTCACAAATCCTTGAGTTGGGGCGATTAACCTGCGTAGGCTTTTTCCGTTCAACATCAGAAAGTGCTTCCCATGGGACTGCGATACCACGTGATCGGCCTTGCAACTGCGTTTGCGGTCGGCTTGGTTGCCCCTGCCTCCGCCGAAAAAGTGTTTCGGATGGCCAACGACCTGAGCCTTGGCGGCGCGGAAAACCTTGACCCTTTGTCGGGCAACGTCTGGATCACCCCCGTCTCGATGATCTATTCGCGGCTGATGCGCGAAGGCGCGAACGGCGAAGCCTCGCCCGAACTGGCAACCAGCTGGACCGCCAATGCCGAAGCGACGGAATGGACCCTGACGCTGCAACCGGGCGTGACCTTCCATGACAGCTCGGCGTTCGATGCTGCTGATGTGGCCTACTCGCTGAACCGGATCGAGGATCCGGCGCTGGAATCCCCGGTTGCGGCTGTTCTGGGCATCATCGACCGGGTCGAGGTCGTTGACCCGATGACCGTCAAGATCATCCTCGAGGCGCCGCATGCCGGCCTGCCGCTTCTGTTGCTGGACTACCGGGTGCGCATCATTCCCGAAGGATCGGGCGAGACGATCACCGAAAACCCGGTGGGCACCGGCCCGTTCCGGATCGAGTCCTTTGATCCCGAAGGCACCACGACCCTTGTCGCCTTTGATGGCTACTGGGAAGGCCGCCCGCTGCTTGACAAGATGCAGTTCACCGCGATCCCTGATGCCGAGGCGCGCAATCAGGCCATGCTGGCAGGCCAGCTGGACTACAACGGTCTGACCGCGGCCCAGGTTCCTCTGTTTGAGGGCAATCCCGCCTTTCAGGTCCAGTCCTTTCCGGGCGGTGCCTGGAACGGGCTGGTCCTGCGCACCGACACCGCGCCGTTTGACGACGCCCGGGTGCGCCGCGCCTTGCGCATAGCGGTGGACCGCGCGGCGATGCTGAACCTGCTGGAAGGCGCAGACGGCGGCGTCGTGGGCTGCGACACGCCGGTCAGCGCCAGCGACCCCTACCGCGCCAACCTCGATTGCCCGCAGGATATCGACGGTGCGAAGGCTCTATTGGCCGAGGCGGGCTATCCCGACGGGATCGATATCGAGGTATTCACCTCGGACGTATCGCCCGGCATGGTCCAGTTTGCCGAGGTCTATCAGGCCCAGGTCGCGCCTGCGGGCATTCGTGTGGCTCTCACGTTGTCCCCCTCTGACGGCTTCTGGAGCGACGTCTGGATGAAGGAAGCCGCCGTCATCACCTCCTGGGACGGCCGCCCGGCCGATCAGTTCCTGAACGAAATCTTCCGCAGCGGCGTGCCGAACAACGAAACCTTCTACGCCAACGCCGATTTCGATGCGCTGCTTGATCAGGCACGTTCGACCATTGACGTCGCGGCGGCGCGTGAGCTTTACGTTCAGGCGCAGCAGATCGTTTTTGAGGATGGTGGCACGCTGATCCCCTTCCTCAAGAACGGTCGCCGGGTGCTGAGCGGCAATGTCTCCGGGCTCCCGAACAACCGTGAGGAATTCATCCGCTGGCATCTGGTGGATCTGGTCCAGTAGTCCGGCGCTGCCGTTGTTCTTGGCATGCAGTCGGTTTTGTAAAGATCGCCATGCCGGCGCGTGTCGCCTGTTGAGCAGCCACAACACTCCCGCCCATCCGCGCATCGCGGGTGGGCGGGATAGGTCTTGAAGGCGCCCGCGCCGTTAGGCCGATCAGTCGCTCAGGTCGATCTCTGCCCAAACCGGCTGGTGATCTGAACCGTCAGCCTCTTTGTCGATCCAGCCCGCGCGCACCAGCGGGGCGAGGTCGGGTGTAACGAGCACGTGGTCGATCCTTTCGTCGGGGGTGCCGTCAACACCCGGAAACGTCACGCCTTCCGTCTCTGCCAGCCCCGCCAGGGTC
>JBEIDZ010000309.1:0-3956 GCA_040383215.1 Paracoccaceae bacterium
CCGAACAGGTGGAGGTCGATTACCAGACGCTGCGGATCTCGCTGAAGGCTCATCCGATGTCCTTTCAGCGTGCGAGCATGACCCGGCAGGGCTTAGTCCGCGCGGTCGATCTGGGGCGGGGGGGCAACGGGCGGCGGCTGCGCATCGCGGGGGTCGTGCTGGTCCGCCAGCGGCCGGGAAGTGCCAAGGGCGTGTGCTTCATCACCATCGAGGACGAGACGGGTGTCGCCAATCTGGTGGTCTGGCCCAAGGTGATGGCGGCCTTCCGCAAGGTGATCATGACGGCGCGGCTTTTGCAGGTGGCGGGGCGGATGCAGCGCGATCCCGTCTCTGGCGTGATCCATGTCGTGGCCGAGGAGCTTGCCGACCGCAGCGATGTGCTGGGGCGGCTGGCCGATCATCCGGTCGCGCTGCCGCTGTCGCGCGGGGACGAGGTGGCCCGGCCGGTCCGGACGCCGGCGCGCGGGCATCCGCGCGATGCCCGGATCATTCCGGGATCGCGGGACTTTCACTGACCGGCGCGGCGACCGGGCGCGCGGCGGAGACCGGGCGCGGCAGGGCGCCCGCCTGCATCCTCCGCCGCAGCACGGCCGCGACGAAGATCGCGGCAAGGAGCAGGATCACCGTCGGTGCGGGGGCGCTGTCGAGGAAGAAGGCGAGATAAACCCCGCCCGTCGTCGCCGTCAGCGTGACCGCCACCGCGACCGCCAGCATGTACCGGAACTGGCGCACGAGCAGGAAGGCGATGGCGCCGGGCAGGATCATGAGGCCGATGGCGAGGATCAGGCCCACCGCCGTCAGCGTGGCCACGATCATGAGCGAGATCGCGGCGAGAAGCCCGTAATGCAGCAGCCTGACCGGCAATCCGATGGCCGCGGCCTGCACGGGGTCGAAGGCCTGCAGCATCAGGTCGCGCCAGCGTGGCAGGATGAAGAGGCAGACGGCGAGCCCGGCAAGCCCCGCCGTCCAGAGGTCTTCGCGGCCTACGCCGAGCATGTTCCCGAAGAGGATGTGGTCGAGGTGCAGGTCGCTTTCGGCGCCGGCATAGAGGACGATGCCGAGGCCGAACATGCCCGCGAAGACGACGCCCATGACGGTGTCGCGCTTCACCCGGCTGTTGTCGTGGATGAAGCCCACGGCGAGCGCGCAGGCCATCCCTGCCGCGAAGGCCCCGAGCGTGAGTGGCAGGCCGAGCATATAGGCGATGACGATGCCGGGGAGCGTCGCGTGGCTGATCGCGTCGCCCATGAGCGACCAGCCCTTGAGCACCATGAAGCAGGACAGGAGCGCGGACGGGGGCGCGATCAGGATCGCGACCAGGAAGGCCTTCTGCATGAAGGGGAACTGGAAGGGCAGGAGGAGGTCCATCACGCCCCTTTCGCCACGACTGGCGCAGGCGGCTGACGCCCGCGGCGGCGGGCTGCGAGGTAGCCGTGCTTTGGCGCGAAGAGGAAGGCTGCAAGGAAGACGGCCGTCTGCAGGCAGATGATGATGCCGCCCGTCGCCCCGTCCAGAAAGAAGCTGAGATAGGCGCCGAGAAAGCTCGTGGTCGCGCCGATGGCGACCGAAAGGGCGAGCAGGCGGGGAAAGCGGTCGGTCAGGAGGTAGGCGGTCGCGCCGGGTGTGACGACCATGGCGACGACGAGGAAGGCGCCAACCGTCTGCAGCGCCGCGACGCAGGAGGCCGAGAGCAGGACGAAGAACATGAAGCGCAGCGCGCCGGGCCGCAGGCCGATTGTTCGGGCGTGGTTTTCGTCGAAGAAGGCGACCATCAGGTCCTTCCACTTGGCCAGCAGGATGGCGAGCGAGACGAGTCCGATGATGGCGAGTTGCAGCGTGTCGGTGGGCGAGATCGCGAGGATGTTGCCCATGATGATCGTCTGCACGTCCACGGGGACCGGCGAGACCGAGATCATGAAGAGGCCGAGGCCGAAGAAGGAGGTGAAGATGATCCCGATGATCGTGTCTTCCTTGAGCCCTGTCCTCTGGTTGAGAAAGAGCATCGCCCCGGCGGCAAGGCCGCCCGAGAGGAAGGCACCGAGCGCAAATGGCAGGCCGAGCATATAGGCGCCCGCGACGCCCGGGACGATCGCATGTCCGAGCGCATCGCCGATGAGCGACCAGCCCTTGAGCATCAGATAGGCCGAGAGAAAGGCGCAGAGCGCGCCGACGAGTGCCGAGACCCACATTGCGTTGGTCATGTAACCGTAGCTGAAGGGTTCAAGCAGGTTCATGGCTGCTTGCCGCGCGTATGCGTCTGGTCGGCATAGGTGACGAGCGGGCGTTCGTCATCGGACATGATCGTGATGCGGCGCGCATCGTCATCCTCGTGCAGGTCGGTGCCGCCGAGGACGAAGTGGCGCAGCACCCCGCCGAAGGCCCGTTCAAGGTTGTCGCGCGTGAAGGTCGTCGCCGTCGGACCGTGGGCGAGCACGGTCCCCTTTACCAGCACGACATGGTCGCAATATTCGGGGACCGAGCCGAGGTTATGGGTCGAGACGAGCATGACCCGGCCTTCGGCGCGCATTTCGGAGAGAAGCGTGATGATCGCCTCTTCGGTCTGGACGTCGACGCCGGTGAAGGGTTCATCGAGCAGGATCACCTGACCTTCCTGCGCGAGAGCGCGGGCAAGGAAGACACGCTTGCGCTGGCCGCCCGATAGCTCACCGATTTGACGGGTCCGGTAGTCGCCCATGCCGACACGGTCGAGCGCGCGGGTGACGGCGGCGCGGTCAGCCGCCGAGGGGATGCGCAGGAACCCCATCCGGCCGTAGCGGCCCATCATCACCACGTCCTCGACCAGGACGGGGAAGGTCCAGTCCACCTCTTCGGCCTGGGGAACATAGGCGACGATGCCGGCCCTCAGCGCCTCGCGCGCGGGGCGGCCGAGGATGCGGATGTCGCCGGCCGAGAGCGGAACGAAACCCATGATTGCCTTGAAAAGGGTCGACTTGCCGGCGCCGTTGACGCCGACCAGCGCCGCGATGCAGCCCCGGGGGATGGCAAAGGTCGCATCCGTGAGCGCCGTCAGACCATTGCGGTAGCGCACGCTGACACCCCGGGCCGAAAGGCCGGCCTCAGCGGGCAGGGCGGTCGTGGCGCTGGGCTGTGCGTCCATACTGCGGTTGTTCCGGTCAGAAGGTCATTGGAGCGGGTCTGCAAGCCCGGTCGCGACGGTTTCGGTCGTAATCCGCAGAAGATCGAGATACGTGGGGACGGGCCCGTCTGGTTCCGAGAGGCTGTCGACATAGAGCACGCCGCCGAAGGCTGCGCCAGTCTCGCGCGCAACCTGAAGCGCGGGGTCGTTGTTCACCGTGCTTTCGCAGAAGACGACCGGGATTGCGTTGTCGCGGACGAGGTCGATGACCCTGCGAACCTGCTGGGGGGTGCCGATCTGGTCGGTATTCATCGGCCAGAGATAGGATTCCCGAAGGCCGAGGTCGCGGGCGAGATAGCTGAAGGCGCCTTCGCAGGTCACGAGCCAGCGCCGATCCTCGGGGACCGTGTCAAGCAGGGCGCGCAGTGGCTCGATCGCAGTACGCAGGGCGTCCTTGTAGGCGGCCGCATTGGCGGCATAGTCCGCGGTATTGGCGGGATCGGCGGCGGCGAGCGCACCGGCGATGTTGTCGACATAGATCATCGCATTGTCGAGCGACATCCAGGCATGGGGATTGGGCTTGCCTTCGGCTGCGCCTTCGCGGATCGGCAGCGGCGCGATGCCTTCGGTCAGGGTGGCAGAGGGGACGTCGCCGAGATTGCTCAGGAACTGTTCGAACCAGAGTTCCAGGTTGAGGCCGTTCCAGAGGATGAGGTCGGCATCCTGGGCAGCGACGATATCGCCGGGTGTGGGCTCGTAGCCGTGAATTTCCGCGCCGGGCCGCGTGACGGAGACCACGGTTGCATGGGGGCCGGAGACATTGCGGGCCATGTCGGCGAGCACGGTGAAGGTGGTGACG
>JBEIDZ010000310.1:0-3939 GCA_040383215.1 Paracoccaceae bacterium
GCCTATACCAACGACTATCTCGAGCGGCAGGACATGGCGGCAGCCTCGGCGGGGCTTCTGTTCATCAACGGATTTGGCGCGATCGCGGGGCCGCTGGTGGTGGGCTGGATGATGGGCGCGGTCGGGCCGGAAGGGTTCTGGGCGCTGATCGCGGTCTTGCTGCTCGCTCTTGCCGGCTATGCGGTCTGGCGGATGCGGCGGATGCCGGTCAAGGTCATCGTCGGCGACCGGGCGGGCTATGCGCCGATCGCGGCGACGGCGACCTCGGTCGCGGTCGGCACGACGGCGGAGGCGGCGGCGGAGACCGGGCCCGGCGGGCCGGGAGCGCGGGCGGCCTGAGGGGAGGGCGGGGATGCAGAAAGCGGAGGAGGTGCTGAACTTCTGGCTGGGCGAGATCGGGCCGGAGGGGTGGTATGCGGGGGGCGCGGCGGTCGACGGGGCGGTCAGGGCGCGGTTCGCGCCGCTCTGGCAGGAGGTCGTCGCGGGGGCCTGCGGGCCCTGGCTGACCGAGCCGCGTGGCGCGCTGGCCTATCTGATTGTCACCGACCAGTTCCCGCGCAACATGTTCCGCGACGAAGCGCAGGCCTTTGCCTCGGACGGGCTGGCCCGGGCGGCGGCCAAGCTGGCCGTGGCCCGGGGGTGGGACATGGCGGTGCCCGAGCCGGAGCGGGTGTTCTTCTACATGCCCTATGAGCATTCCGAGTCGCTGGTCGACCAGGACGAGAGCGTGGCACTGATCGGGGGGCGGTTGCCGCGGACGGGGGCGACCTATCGGGTGCATGCCGAGGCGCATCGGGCGGTGATCCGCGCCTTTGGACGGTTTCCGACGCGCAATGCCGCGCTTGGCCGCGCGGACACGCCGGCCGAGGCGGCCTGGCTGGCCGCCGGGGGGTATGGCGGCGTGGTGCGCGCGCTGGAGGCGGGGGAAGTGCCGGCATTTTGAGTCAAATGCGGGGCGCTGGAGGGCCCTGCGTTTAAGCCCTTCTTCGTTGATTGGTCTGATCCTGACCGCCGCGGCAGGGGCAGGGCAATGATCGAAGGCAGGTTCACAGCGATGGTACCGGTCGGGACGGGGCAGGCGGCCGAGGTCGCCGAAGATGGCGATCTTGCCGCGCATATCCTCGACATCATGGAGCAGGGGGTGCTGGTCTGGGGGGCGGACGGCACCTGCCTCATGCACAATTCGCGGGTCTATCAGCTTCTTGAGATCACCCCCGAGGAACTGCGGGCCGGGACCCGGCGGGAGGTGTTCCGGGCGAGGTCGGTCGCGCGGGCCGAGATGACGGCGGAGGATGTCGCGGCCGCCGATGCGCTGGTGCGGGCGCGGCTGCCCTATTCCTTTGACCGGGTCCTGCCGTCGGGGCGGGTGGTGCTGACGCATGGCCGGCCGACACGGGGCGGGGGCACGGTCGTGACCTTCACCGATGTCACGGATGAGCGGAGGGCGGCGCGGGAGCTGTCGCTGGCCAAGCGGCAGGCGGAGGAGGCGGAGGCCCGCGTGCGCGAGGTGCTGGTGCAGGAACGCGCGCGGCAGGCCGAGGAGAAGATGCTCGCCCAACTGGACGAATGGCTGCAGTCCTGCAAGTCGCTGGACGAGCTTTATGCCATCGTGCGGGCCTTCATGGGCCGGCTTCTGCCGGGGTCGAAGGGTGAGCTCTACATCTACAGCAAGTCGCGCGACGTCCTGGGCGGCATGTGCAACTGGAACACGCATGACCTGCACCAGAGCATTTCGGCCGACAGCTGCTGGTCGCTGCGGCGGGGCCGGGCCTTCGAGTTCCGCAAGGACGGTCTGTGTTTCCAATGCGACCACGTGACCGCACATCGCCACGAGGTGGAAGTGGCGGAATACATCTGCGTGCCAATTGTCGCGCATGGCGATACGGTGGGGCTTCTGCATATCCGCTTTGACCATGAAGGCGAAGGGGCGGCGCGGATCACCGATGCGGGCAGTTTCGCGATCCGCTGCGGGGAGCATATTTCGCTGGCCATCGCCAATGCGAGGCTGCGCGACGAATTGCGCGACCAGTCGATCCGCGATCCGCTGACCGGGCTTTATAACCGGCGCTTCTTTCTTGATGCGCTGCGACGCGAGGTGGCGATTGCCGAGCGGCGGGGGGCATCGGTCGGGCTGATTTCCTTTGATGCGGACCGGTTCAAGGGGATCAACGATGACCACGGGCATGATGCGGGGGACATGGTGCTGTGTGCCATCGCGGCGCGAATGGCCGAGATCATGACGGCAGGCGAGGTCTGCTGCCGTTTCGGCGGAGAGGAATTCGCCGTGCTGGTGCCGGGGGCCGATCTGGCCGAGACGGCGGCCCTTGCCGAAAGGCTGCGCGAGGCGATCTTTCTTCTGCAGGTGCGCCATCAGGACGGGGTCCTGGCGCCGGTGTCGATTTCGGCGGGGGTTGCTGCCTATCCGGGGTCGGGCCTGCAGGCGCAGGACATCCTGCGGCGGGCGGACGAGGCGCTGTATCGCGCCAAGCAGCAGGGGCGAAACCGCGTCGTCATGGCCGAGGAACCCTGAGCGCACGGGGGCTTGCAGCGGGGGAAGGGCAGGGCTGCGCGCGGGCCGGCTGGCAGGGGTGGCGGGATTGGTTTAACGTCAAACCAGTTGCCGTCCGTGATGCCCGAGGGAGGATGACCCATGGCCGCCAGAGAATTCGACGTGATCGTGATCGGCGGGGGCCCGGGCGGCTATGTCGCGGCGATCAGGGCGGCGCAGCTGGGGCTGAAGGCGGTCGTGGTCGAACGCGAGGCTCTGGGCGGGATCTGCCTGAACTGGGGCTGCATCCCGACCAAGGCGATGCTGCGGTCGGCCGAGGTGTTCCATCTGATGCACCGTGCGGCGGAATTCGGGCTGAGCGCGACAGGGATCGGATATGACCTGGGCGCGGTGGTCAAGCGGTCGCGCGGGGTGGCCAAGCAGTTGTCGAACGGGGTGTCGCATCTGCTGAAGAAGAACAAGGTCGAGGTGGTGATGGGCACGGCGCGGCTGACGGGGGCGCTGCGCGTTGCCGTGACGGGCGAGAAGGGGGCCGAGGACCTGGCCGCGCGCAAGGCGGTGATCCTGGCCACGGGGGCGCGGGCGCGGGTGCTACCGGGGCTCGATCCCGATGGCGATCTGGTCTGGAACTATCGCCATGCGCTGCAGCCGCCGCGGATGCCGAAGGCGTTGCTGGTCATCGGATCGGGCGCGATCGGGATTGAATTCGCGAGCTTTTTCAACACACTGGGGGCCAAGACGACGGTTGTCGAGGTGATGGACCGCATCCTGCCGGTGGAGGATGCCGAGATCGGAGCCTTTGCCCGCAAGCAGTTCGTCAAGCAGGGGATGACGATCCTTGAAAAGGCGAGCGTAAAGCAGCTGGACCGCAGGCCGGGGACGGGCGTCACCGCCCATATCGAGCAGGGCGGCAAGGTGACGACGCAGGACTTTGACACGGTGATCTCGGCGGTCGGGATCGTGGGCAATGTCGAGGACCTCGGGCTTGAGGCCGCCGGGGTGAAGGTCGAGCGGACCCATGTGGTGACGGACGAATTTTGCCGCACCGGCGTGCCGGGGCTTTATGCCATCGGCGATATCGCGGGGCCGCCCTGGCTTGCCCACAAGGCGAGCCACGAGGGGGTGATGGTGGCAGAACTGATCGCGGGCGGGCATCCCCATCCGGTCAAGCCGACGTCGATTGCGGGCTGCACCTATTGCCAGCCGCAGGTCGCGAGCGTCGGGCTGACCGAGGAGAAGGCAAAGGCGGCGGGGCACGAGGTGCGGGTCGGCCGCTTCCCCTTCATCGGCAATGGCAAGGCGATTGCGCTGGGCGAGGCGGAGGGGATTGTGAAAACCGTGTTTGATGCGAAGACCGGCGAACTCCTGGGCGCGCATATGGTGGGGGCCGAAGTGACCGAGCTGATCCAGGGCTATGTCATCGGCCGAAC
>JBEIDZ010000311.1:0-3921 GCA_040383215.1 Paracoccaceae bacterium
CCCCGCCCCCGGCCCCGCCCCCCCCCGCGCCCCCGCGGCCCGCGAGCGCGGCCCAACCCCCACGAACCCCCCCATTCCCCCCCCCCCGCGCGGGGCCCTCCCCCCCACCCCGGGATATTTCTGGACAGAAAATGCAGGGGGCACCTCCCCCGCCGGAGAGAACAGATGAGCCCACGCGACGACATCCCCGACCTGCGCGGCCTGGACGGCGAGGGCTCGGTGCAGGTGCATCTCGACCCTTCCCAGAAGATCGAGGGCGCAAAGGTCTTTTCCGTCTACGGCAAGGGCGGGATCGGCAAGAGCACGACCTCGTCGAACCTTTCGGCCGCCTTCTCGATGATGGGCAAGCGCGTGCTCCAGATCGGCTGCGATCCCAAGCACGATTCGACCTTCACCCTCACGGGGCGGCTGCAGCCCACGGTGATCGACATCCTCAAGGAGGTCGATTTCCATGCCGAGGAGCTTCGGCCCGAGGATTTCGTGGCCGAGGGCTTCAACGGCGTGATGTGCATCGAGGCGGGCGGCCCGCCCGCCGGCACGGGCTGCGGCGGCTATGTCGTGGGCCAGACGGTGAAGCTGCTCAAGCAGCATCACCGGCTCGAGGATCCCGATGTCGTCATCGTCGACGTCCTGGGCGATGTGGTCTGCGGCGGCTTTGCCGCGCCGCTCCAGCATGCCGACCGGGCGGTGATCGTCACCGCCAACGACTTTGATTCGATCTACGCGATGAACCGCATCATCGCCGCGGTGCAGGCCAAGTCCGCAAACTACAAGGTGCGCCTTGCCGGCTGCGTCGCCAATCGCTCGCGCGAGACGAACGAGGTCGACCGTTTCTGCGATGCCGTCGGCTTCAAGCGCATCGCCCACATGCCCGACATCGACGCGATCCGGCGCTCGCGGCTCAAGAAGAAGACGCTGTTCGAGATGGACGCCGACGAGGACATCCTGCTTGCGCGCGCCGAATACATGCGGCTTGCCCATACCCTTTATCACTCGACCGAGGACATGGCCCCCGCCCCGCTGCCCGACCGCGAGATCTTCGAGCTTCTGGGGTTCGACTGATGACCGGCTATGCCGCCACCCGCGACCGGGTCGAACACTATTTCGACCGTACCGCCACCGCGGTCTGGGAGCGGCTGACCTCGGACGCCCCCGTTTCGGGTATCCGCGCCACGGTGCGCGCGGGGCGCGACCGGATGCGCGCGGCGATGCTGGCCGAACTGCCTGCCGATCTTGCGGGCGCGCGCGTGCTCGACGCCGGCTGCGGCACCGGGACGATGGCCGTCGAGCTTGCCCGCCGCGGCGCCGAGGTGGTGGCCGTCGACATCTCGCCCAGCCTGATCGCGATCGCCCGCGATCGCGCGCCCGCGGGTCTGCCGATCCGCTGGGAGGCGGGCGACATGCTCGACCCCCGCCTTGGCCGCTTCGACCACATCGTGGCGATGGATTCGATGATCTACTACGCCGTCCCCGACATCGCCCGGCTCCTGTGCGAGGCTGCGCCGCGGCTTGGCGGCCGTTTCGTCTTCACGCTCGCCCCCCGCACGCCCGCGCTGATGGCGATGTGGCAGGTAGGCCGGCTCTTTCCCCGCGCCGACCGCTCGCCCGCCATGGTGCCCCACCGCGCCACCGACATCCGCCGCGCACTCGGGACCGAGGGCCGGCTGACCGAAGGCGCCCGCGTCACGTCCGGCTTCTACATCTCTCAGGCTTTCGTCTTCGAGGGGGGCCGCGCATGATCTTCCGCGCCAGCGACCTCCAAAGGGTCACGACCCGTTTCCTGCCCTTCGCCGATGCCGCCTCAGAAGGGCTGCCGCAGGGCCAGCTCCTGCGGCTCTCTCTTTTCCAGATTTCCGTCGGCATGGCGCAGGTGATGCTGCTCGGCACGCTCAACCGCGTCATGATCGTCGAACTTGGCGTGCCCGCGACCATCGTCGCGATCATGATCGCGATTCCGGTGCTGGTCGCGCCGTTCCGCGCGCTCCTGGGCTTCCGCTCCGATACCCATCGCTCGGCCATCGGCTGGAAACGCGTGCCCTATCTCTGGTTCGGCACGCTCTATCAGTTCGGCGGGCTCGCGATCATGCCGATGGCGCTGATCGTGCTCTCGGGCGACCGTGTGATCGACATCGCCTGGGTCGCCTATGCCGGCGCGGGGCTTGCCTTCCTGCTCACTGGCCTTGGCATGCACATGACCCAGACCGCGGGCCTCGCGCTTGCCGCCGACCGCGCCTCGGACGAGACACGCCCCCGCGTCGTCGCGCTCCTCTATGTCATGTATCTGATCGGCATGGTCTTTTCAGCAATTGTCCTCGGCTGGATCCTGCGCGATTTCTCCTCGCTTCTCCTGGTGCAGGTCGTGCAGGGTACGGCGGTCTTCACCATGGTCCTGAACTTCGTCGCGCTCTGGAAGCAGGAAAAGGTGGCGCCGATGTCGCGGGCCGAGCGCGAGGCGCCGCGCCCGCTCTTCCGCGATGCCTGGCGCGATTTCGCATCCGGCGGCGACGCCGGCCGTCTGCTCGTCGTGGTCTTCCTCGGGACCATGGCCTTCAACATGCAGGATGTCCTGCTCGAACCCTATGGCGGCGAGGTGCTCGGCCTCTCCGTTTCCGCCACGACCCTGCTCACTGCCATGTGGGCGACGGGTGCGCTTGTGGGCTTTGCGCTGGCCGCGCGCTGGTTGCGGCAGGGGCTGGCGCCGCTCCGGATCGGGGCGCGCGGTCTTCTGGCCGGGATCGCGGCCTTCTCCTGCGTCGTCTTTGCCGCGCCGCTCGGGTCGAGCGGCGTGTTCTACACCGGTGCCATTCTCATCGGTTTCGGCGGCGGCCTCTTTGCCGTCGCCACCCTCACTGCAGCCATGACCCTGCCGGTACAAGGCACGGCTGGCCGCGGACTCGCCCTTGGCGCCTGGGGGGCCGCACAGGCCACCGGTGCCGGGCTGTCGATCTTCATCGGGGGCACGCTGCGTGACCTCGTGAATCACGCCGCAGGGAACGGCGTGCTTGGAGAGGCGCTCGCCACGCCGGCCGCGGGCTATTCGGTGGTCTACCACACCGAAATTGCCCTTCTCTTCATCACACTCATCGCGCTCGGTCCCCTGGTAAGGGCCCGTCCGGTGACCTCGGGACATCCGGCCAAGCTCGAGCTGGCCGAGTTCCCGACCTGACACAGGAGGAAAGACAATGGTTGGCGTGACATTCTTCGGCAACTGGGACCTCGCCACGGTCGCGTTGGCGCTCTTCGCGCTCTTCTTCGCCGGTCTGATCTACTACCTGCAGACTGAAAACATGCGCGAGGGCTTCCCGCTCGTCGACGACGACGGCAAGGAGGCGGCAAACCAGGGCCCCTTCCCGGTGCCGACCCGGGACAAGACCTTCATCCTGCCCCATGGCCGGGGCGAGGTGACCGTCCCCTCGGGTCAGCGCGGTGACCGCACCTCGCTCGCGCTCGCACGGACATCCGGCTCGAACGGCGCGCCCTTCGTGCCGACCGGCAACCCGATGCATGATGGCGTCGGCCCTGCTGCCTGGGCGCCGCGCAAGGACGAACCCGAACGTGACGGACACGGCCACGTCAAGATTCGTCCGCTCTCGACGCTGCCCGACTTCCACCTCTCGGCCGGACGCGACCCGCGCGGCAAGGCGGTCGTCGGCGGGGATGGAGAGGTGGTCGGCCGCGTCGTTGACATGTGGGTCGACGTGCCCGAACAGCTCGTCCGCTACCTCGCCATCGACCTCAATCCCGAAGGACGGGGCAATATCCGCGCGATTCCGATGACGATGGCCCGGATCAAGTCCGACCGCGTCGTGGTGCGCTCGCTTCATGCCCACAACTTCCACGGCCTACCGGCGCTGCGGTCTGCCGACCAGATCACCAAGCTCGAAGAGGACAAGATCTCGGCCTACTGCGCGGGCGGCACCC
>JBEIDZ010000312.1:0-3920 GCA_040383215.1 Paracoccaceae bacterium
CGATCGCCCGCGACATGGCCCAGAAGGTCATCCTCGTCGGCTCGAACGACCTCCAGTCCCTCTATGTCGCCAACAACGTCTGCTCGGCGGTGGAATACTTCCGCAAGCTTGGCGGCAATGTCGGCGTCGCGGGCCTTGTCATCAACAAGGACGATGGCTCGGGCGAGGCGCAGGCCTTTGCCAAATCCGTCAACATCCCGGTCCTTGCCGCCATCCCCGCCGATGACGACCTGCGCAAGAAATCCGCCAACTACCAGATCGTGGGCTCGATGGAAACGCAGTGGGGCCCGCTCTTTGCCGCCCTCGCCGATGCCGTCGCCGTCGCGCCCCCGGTCCGGCCCAAGCCGCTCGACCAGGACGGGCTCCTTGCCCTGTTCGACGCCAAGGATACCGGCGGCGACGTGGTGCTTGTCCCCGCGACCGATGCCGACATGCGCGGCAAATACGCGGTCCAGAAGCCCAGCCTCGAGGTCATCTACGATGATGCCTGAGCGCCCCCTGTCCCCCCGCCCCCTGCGGAGGCGCAGATGACCGAAATCCGCTACGACACCGCCGCCGAAACCGAGGTGATCCGCAGCGAGGCCGCGCCCGAAGCGGCGGCTCCGCAGCTGGCCGATGGACTGGGCTGTCACGCCGGCGCGGCCGAGATGAACGCCGCCGCCCGCGCCGCCGGCAAGTCCGAAATCCTTGACCGCTATGCCGCCGACTACCCCAAGGGGCCGCACGACCAGCCGCAAAGCATGTGCCCCGCCTTCGGCTCTCTCCGCGTCGGGCTCAGGATGCGCCGCGTGGCGACCGTCCTCTCGGGCTCGGCCTGCTGCGTCTATGGCCTGACCTTCGTGAGCCACTTCTACGGTGCGCGCCGGTCGGTCGGCTATGTGCCGTTCAATTCCGAAACGCTCGTCACCGGCAAGCTCTTCGAGGATATCCGCGAGGCCGTCCATGACCTGGCCGACCCCGACCGCTATGATGCGATCGTGGTCACCAACCTCTGCGTGCCCACCGCCTCGGGCGTGCCGCTGCGGCTTCTTCCGGATGAAATCAACGGTGTCCGCATCGTCGGGATCGACGTGCCCGGCTTCGGCGTGCCCACCCATGCCGAAGCCAAGGACGTGCTCGCCGGCGCCATGCTTGCCTATGCCCGGGCCGAAGCCGAGGCCGGCCCCGTCCAGGCGCCGGCCAATGGCCGCGCCGACCGCCCGACCGTGACCCTTCTGGGCGAGATGTTCCCCGCCGATCCGGTGATGATCGGCACCATGCTCGCGCCCCTCGGCCTTGCTGCCGGTCCCGTCGTCCCGGCCCGCGAATGGCGCGAACTTTATGCCGCGCTCGACTGCGGCGCCGTCGCCGCGATCCATCCCTTCTATACGGCCAGCATCCGCGAATTCCAGGCCGCTGGCCGCCCCGTGCTCGGCTCTGCCCCGGTCGGAGCCGAAGGAACCGCCGCCTGGCTGGCTGCGGTCGGCGACATCTTCGCTCTGCCCGCAGCACAGGTCGCGGCAGCGCAGAACGCCTTCGTCCCCGCGATCCGCGGCGCGCTGGCCGCGAACCCGATCAAGGGCACGATCACGCTCTCGGGTTATGAAGGCTCCGAACTCCTCGTCGCGCGGCTCCTGATCGAAAGCGGCGCCGAGGTGCCTTACGTCGGCACCGCCTGTCCCAAGACCGCCTGGTCAGCCACCGATGCCGCCTGGCTCGAATCGCGTGGCGTCAGGGTCCAGTACCGCGCCAGCCTTGAGAATGACCTGGCCGCGATGGAGGCGATCCGCCCCGACCTGGCCATCGGCACCACCCCCGTCGTGCAGAAGGCCAAGGAGATGGCGATCCCCGCCCTCTACTTCACCAACCTCATCTCGGCCCGCCCGCTGATGGGTCCTGCCGGGGCCGGCTCTCTGGGTCAGGTCGTGCGCGCCGCCATCGCCGGCAAGGGCCGGATGGAAACCATGCGCGACTTCTTCGAAGGCGTGGGGCAGGGCGACCAGGCCGGGGTCTGGGAGGGCATGCCGAACCTGCGCCCCGACTTCCGCGCCCAGCACCAGAAGAAGCTCGACAAGGCCGCCAAGGCTGCCAAGGCCGAGGAGATGATCTGATGGCCCTGGCCTCGACCGCCGTTTTGCACCGACGCGATACCGACGCAATACCGACGCAATACCGACGTGCCGTTTTGGCCGGAGTCGCCCCATGCTCGTGACCGATCACGACCGCGCCGGCGGCTATTGGGGGGCGGTCTATGCCTTTACCGCCGTGAAAGGTTTACAGGTGGTTATCGACGGCCCCGTGGGCTGCGAAAACCTGCCTGTCACCTCGGTCCTGCATTACACCGACGGCCTGCCGCCGCATGAATTGCCCATTGTCGTCACCGGCCTTGGCGAATCCGAAATGGGGTCAGGGACCGAAGAAAGCATGAAGCGCGCCTGGGGCACGCTCGACCCCGCGCTGCCGGCTGTCGTCGTCACGGGCTCCATCGCCGAAATGATCGGCGGCGGCGTGACGCCGCAGGGCACCAATATCCAGCGCTTCCTCCCGCGTACCATCGACGAAGACCAATGGCAGGCCGCCGACCGCGCAATGTCCTGGATTTTCACGGAATTCGGCCAGACCAAGGGTCGCATGCCGCCCGAGAAACCGCGCGAAGAGGGGGCCAGACCTCGCGTCAACATCCTCGGCCCGATGTATGGCGTCTTCAACATGCCCTCTGACCTGGCCGAAATCCGGCGCCTGGTCGAAGGCATCGGCGCCGACGTCAACATGGTCATGCCGCTGGGCGCTCATGTGGCCGAAATGCGCAATCTGGTGAATGCCGACGTCAATATCGTGATGTATCGCGAATTCGGCCGCGGACTGGCCGAAATACTCGGCAAGCCCTATCTCCAGGCGCCCTTCGGGATCGATTCGACGACGAAGTTCCTGCGCACCCTGGGCGAGCTCCTCGGCCTTGACCCCGAACCCTTCATCGAGCGCGAGAAGCATTCGACGATCAAGCCCGTCTGGGACCTTTGGCGGTCGGTGACGCAGGACTTCTACGCCACCGCCGATTTCGCGGTCGTGGCGACCGAAACCTATGCCCGGGGCCTGCGCCACTATCTCGAGGGCGATCTCGGCTTTCCCTGTGCCTTTGCCGTCGCCCGCTGCCGCGGGGCCAAGACCAACAACGACGAGGTGCGCAACCTCCTGCGCGCGCGCCGGCCGCTGGTGGTCTTCGGATCCATCAATGAAAAGATGTACATGGCCGAACTCAAGGGCGGCCACGGGCCCCAGCCCGCCTTCATTCCGGCGGGCTTTCCCGGGGCGGCCATCCGGCGCCATACCGGCACGCCCTTCATGGGCTATGCCGGTGCGACCTATGTCCTGCAAGAGGTCTGCAACGCGCTTTTCGATGCGCTCTTCCATGTTCTGCCGCTCGGCGCCGACATGGACCGCGCGCCTGCCACGCTCACGCCGCTGCGCCGCGACTTCCCCTGGGATGCCGATGCGCAGGAACGGCTCGACCAGATCGTCGCCTCGCACCCGATCCTGACCCGCATCAGCGCCGCCAAGGCGTTGCGTGACGCCGCCGAGCGTGCGGCGCTTGCCGCGGGTGCCGAACGGGTCATGCGCGAGACGGTGGACGGACTCGACACCCCCACGGGAGGACCCAAGCCATGACCGATTTCACCACCGACCTCCCCCGCCCCCGCCCCGCCCCCCCGCGGCGGGAGTATTATGCCTATTTCGCGTTGATCTTCCTGGCGACGCTCCCGCTGGCCTTCCTCACTTGGGGGCTTGGCGCGCTGCGGCGGATGGAATGGCCCGACAAAGGCCCGGTCGCGCGCGCCTGGTCACAGGCCCGCATCATCACGCCCCACATCTTTCAGGCGTGAGTGATCATCCCCGAAGGCTCAGGCCTTCGGGACACGAGTTTCGCGGGCGCTCCCGAGCGC
>JBEIDZ010000313.1:0-3907 GCA_040383215.1 Paracoccaceae bacterium
CCTTCGCGCGAGATGATCCCGACGAAGGTCTGACTGGGAGTTGGCCTTCAACAGAAGTGGCGCGCAGGGTGACCGGCGCGCCGATTCCGTTTCAAGCGGGAGGAGCCTCGCTGCCCATCCCGAAGGCGTCACATCCCGAGCGAGGCCTTGTAAAGCGCGATCTGGCTCTCGCGTCCGATCTGGTCGGTGATCGCCTCCCAGGCGGCGGCGATGGCGTCCGCCGTCTCCTGCGCACTGGCATATTGCCCGGCAAAGCCCTTGGCGAGCTCGTCCTCGGCCACCGAATAGTACTGGAAGATGCCGGGAATACGCGGCTCGATCGCGGCATTGGGGTGGTTGTAGCTGTCCGCGTTCGACCCGAGATAATCCTCGACAAAGGCCCGGTCATAGCCCGCCGCTTCCCACTCGTCATACTGGAAGTGCGAATTGCGGTAGGGCTGGAAGCCCGAGGGATAGGCCGCACACCACAGCGACAGGTCCTTGCCGCCCAGATGCGCCGCCGCCGACCAGGCCGCCTTGCGCTTCTTCTCGTCGCCCGAGACGCGCGCGGTGACATAGACGCCCCAGCCGATATAGGCCATGTTCGGCGCTTCGTTGTAGGTCTCTTCCCAGGCACCGGCCGCCGCGTTGTAGCGCCGGTCCGAGCCGGGGTTGATGCCGAAACCCACCACATCGCCCACGACCGAGCTGTCGCTCGTGCGCGCGTTCGAGCCAACGTCGCCCCACCACATCAGCATCGAGCCCGTGCCGGCCAGGAACTGCTGGAACGCGGTCGTGCCGGGGTCGGCGTTGATCTGGTCGGTCGGATAGGCGCCCTCGGTTGCGATCAGGTCCATCACGTCCTGGATCGCCTGCACCCAGCCGGGGTTGTTCACGCGCGGCTTCATCGTGTCAGGGTCAAAGAGCCAGGCCCGGTCGTCGGGATGCTTCACATAGGCCGCGGCGCGGTTCTCGATGAAGTAGAAGCCGAAGCCGCCCCAGCCCTTGAGCGGGTCAAGATAGCCATGCGCCGGCAGCCCGGTCAGCGGATCGGTCTGCCCGACGAGCGCCTTGGTGACCGCGTTGACCTGCTGCCAGGTCTTGGGCACTTCCGCCCCGCCGATCGCGCCCTCGCCGAAGTAATCCTTGCGATAGGCAAAGGTATGGCAGTCGCCGTCGATCGTGATGCGATAGTTCTTGCCAGCCCAGCTGCCCACCGGCGGCTGGAGATAGCCCACGAGGTCATCCGCCTCGATCAGGCCTGGCACCCATTCCGGCATCTCGTCCAGCAGGCCACGGCCCGCCGTGTCGCCCTCGAAAGGCGCGCCCATCTCGATGATGTCGAAATCGACCGTGCCGGTCGCGATCGACTGCTGCAGCCGGGCGTTGTAGTCGGCCTGCGCCAGGTCGATCCAGTTGATCTTGGCACCCGTGTAGGCTTCCCAGGGCTTGAGGAACCCGCGGAACAGGAAGTTGTGCAGGTTCTGGTTGTTCAGCCCCATGAAGGTCAGTTCGACACCCGCAAACTCGCCCTCGGTCACCGTCGCCTTGGTGCCGCCCAGGCAAAGCTCGCCCACCTGCTGCCAATGCGCATCCGTGGGGCTGCCCATGCCCACGCCGGGAATGGCGAGGATCTGCTGGCGCACATTGTCCTGCGCCATCGCCGGCCGCGCGCCGCCCAGCGCGCCGATCGCCGCCAGCCCGCCGACGCTTGCCGCCGTCTGCAGAAGCCGCCGCCGGGTCAGTCCCGCCTTCACGGCATAATCGTAGAGTTCGACTTTCATTCACGTCCTCCCTGACAAGCCGGCCCTGGTCCTGCCGCCGCATCCCTGCCTCTGTGGGCAGGTCGCAGTCAGGCTACCGCTTGCCGCGGTCCAGTCCGGTCGGCGCGAAGCGTTTCACCCCTCCCGCTGCGAGTCAACCCTCTGACCGTCCTCAGGCAGGCGGCGGGCAAGCCTCTGCCCGGCCGCCCCCGCGGCCACCGCATGCCCGTGGACAGGTCCCCGCCGCTGCGCTACCACATCCAAAACACGAACGGAGCCTGCCCGCCCCATGGCCGAAGTCACCATCCGCGACCTGCGCAAGTCCTATGGCGCGACCGAAGTCATCCACGGCGTCAACGTCGCCATCGCAGACGGCGAATTCGTCGTCCTCGTCGGCCCCTCGGGCTGCGGCAAGTCCACGCTCCTGCGCATGATCGCCGGGCTCGAAGGCGTCACCGCCGGCACCATCTCGATCGGCGACCGCGTGGTCAACAACCTGCCCCCCTCGACCCGCGACATCGCGATGGTGTTCCAGAACTACGCGCTCTATCCGCACAAGACGGTCGCGGCCAACATGGGCTTCGCGCTCAGGATGCAGAAGATGCCCCGGGCCGAGATCGACGACCGCGTGAACAAGGCCGCGGGCATCCTTGGCCTCACCCCCTATCTCGCGCGCTACCCGCGCGAGCTCTCGGGCGGCCAGCGCCAGCGCGTCGCCATGGGCCGCGCCATCGTGCGCAATCCCAAGGTCTTCCTCTTCGACGAACCGCTCTCCAACCTCGACGCCAAGCTGCGCGTGCAGATGCGCACCGAAATCCGCGAACTGCACCAGCGGCTCCAGACCACCACCGTCTACGTCACCCACGACCAGATCGAGGCGATGACGATGGCCGACAAGATCGTCGTCATGCGCGACGGCCACATCGCCCAGATCGGCGCCCCGCTCGACCTCTACGACCGCCCCGCCGATACCTTCGTCGCAGGCTTCATCGGCAGCCCCGCGATGAACCTGATCCCCGGCACCGTCGCCGAAGGCGGCCGCCTGATGGCGGGCGATCTCGCGCTGCCGCTGCCCGGGGCCGCCCCCCTCGCCCCCGGCGCCCGCGCGACCTGGGGCCTGCGCCCCGAATACCTCGCCCTCGCCGCCGACGGCATCCCCGCCGAACTTGTGGTGATCGAGCCCACCGGGTCGGAAACCCATCTTGTGCTGCGCGCGGGCGGGCAGGAACTGCTCGCCGTCTCGCGCGACCGCCTGGCACTGCGCCCCGGCGACCGCGTCCACCTCGCGCCCGATGTGGCCCATGTCCACCTCTTCGACGGCACCACCGGCAAGCGCCTCTGACACCCGCCCCGACAGGAGAAGACGATGCTCAAGGGACTGGACAACCGCCTCAATGCCGACGTGCTCTATGTCCTGCGCGCCATGGGCCATGGCGACATGCTGGTGATCGCCGACACCAACTTCCCCTCCGACAGCATCGCCCGCGACACCGTCCATGGCGAGCTTCTGCGGATGGAGAACCTCACCGCGGCCGAGGCCGTGCAGGCCGTCCTCTCGGTCCTGCCGCTCGACACCTTCGTCGACGACTTCGCCGGCAGGATGGAGATCGTGGGCGACACCGCCACCATCCCCCCCGTCCAGGCCGAAGTGCAGGCCGCCATCGACGCCGCCGAAGGCCGCCCCCGCCCCATGGTCGGGATCGAACGCTTCGCCTTCTACGACAAGGCCCGCGACGCCTATGCCGTGATCCAGACCGGGGAACGCCGCTTCTACGGCTGCTTCATCTTCCGCAAGGGCGTCATCCCCCCCGACGCCTGAGGAGCCCGCCATGCCCAAGCCGCCCGCCTTGCCCAAGCGGATCGTCATCCTCGGCGTCTTCGTCGCCGACACCGCCTACCGTGCCCCCCGCCAACCGCGCCTGGGCGAGACGATCCTGGGCGAAAGCTTCGCCCTCGGGCCGGGCGGCAAGGGCTCCAACCAGTCCGTCGCCGCCGCCCGCGCGGGCGGAGAGGTCACCTTCATCACCCGCCTCGGCCGCGACACCTTCGCCGACATGGCGCTCGCCACCTGGGCTGCCGCCGGCGTTACCCCCGCCGTGACGCAGGACCCGGGCAGCTACACGGGCGCCGCCTACATCTTCATCGAGGCCGCGACCGGCAACAAC
>JBEIDZ010000314.1:0-3890 GCA_040383215.1 Paracoccaceae bacterium
AACTCGGTCTCGCCGATCACGGTCTTGCCGTCGGGCACGAAGTCCGCCGGATGGGGCAGTATGGTCATCTCTGGTCTCCTTCTTGATAGACTGGGGGAAAAACCCGCTTGTGCGGCGGGGGCAGGATGCTGGATGCGGCAAGGACCGCCGCCATCGCGGCGATCTCCTCCATCGAGCAGAGCGTGGTGCCGCGCTCGCCAAGCAGGTCGACCTTGGCGACCCCCGAGGCGGCGAGGCTGATCATCTCGTCTTGGGTCCAGCGCCGGGGTTCGCGCCCCGTCCGCGCATCACGCGGCGCAGTCATCGCCGGCCTCCGTCTGCTCGCCGCCATCGTCCAGGACGGCGTCGACAAGTCGGTCCACGGCCACGCGGGCCAGAACGGCGGTGGCCAGCGCGCAGACGGTCAGACCGCGCGCCTCGGCCGCCGGCCGGATCAGATCGGCAACCGCGCGGGGAATGACCGCGATTGTCGATCCCGGCTCGCGCCGCCCCCCGCGCTTGAAATCGATCTTCAACGTCCCGTCGCGGCGCGCCCTCCAGAGGTGCCAGTGAACCGTGTTGTTGGGCATGCCGAGACGACTCGAAATCTCACGCGGCGGCATGCCATCGGCGGCAAGCGCCACGACGTCGGCATGCCGGCCCCGCGGGGCCTTGGTCTCGCTCATTTCGTGTCCTCCTTCCGGAACAGCGGGCACCTTTGGCAGGCCCGGTACATCTGCACACCCATCGCATTGGCCCCCATGAAGACGCGGGCCTTCTTCCGCCACCTGGCGCATTCGTTCGTGGGCAACGTGCCAAGCGCCGGGCATTGCACCGTCGCGGCCAGGTAACAGCCGCGCACCAGCTCCTCGACCGCACGCATGTCGCCGGGATATTTGTTGCGCAGCACCTGGCTGATGACGGCAGCCGACCGCCCCATGCGGTCCGCGACGCGGCCCTGCGAGCTTGCCGCACAGGCCCCCGCCAGAGCGACGACCCAGTCGGGCGCGGCCTCGCCCCAGGCGGCGCGCATCGTGGCGACAGGGTCGTTCATGTCCGCCCCCGCTGCCCGACGTTGAGGTCTTCCAGCACCATCACCCGCTTTTCGCGGGGCGCGGCCGGGCCGGTATTGCGGATCAGCCGGTAGATCGGTTCCCGCACACCCGGCACCGCCTTGCGGACCACCTTGAGATATCCGTGCCGCAGCAGCGTGCGGCAGTATTCCCGCGCCCGCACCAGCGTGACCTTGATCTCCTCGGTGCTGGCCTGCGCGGCCAGATCGACGGGGCTGAACGTCGCCAGCGCCCGCATCGCCGTCCACATGTTGCCGACATCGCTCTGCACCCGCGGCGCAGGCTCGGTCACGGCGGCACCGACGAACGCCTCGGGGTCGATGACGGCGAACTCGGTCCGGCGATCCGGCCGGACGCCCACCGCGCGCACAGCGCCCGCCTCCTCCCATCGCGCGACAAGTTTCTGGACGTGCCCGTAGGTCAGCCCTGTCGCCGCGACGATATCGTCATAGGTCCAGCGCGCCCGCGCCTGCGCTGCCGGCCAGGCCTGCCCGTGGCCCGATGGCAGATGCACCGCCGCCATCAGGCCGTCCTCCGCGCGGTGATCGGCTCGCCGAATTTCCGCACTTCGGGCGCGGTGCCCGTGAACAAGGGCTGATTGCCCCATTCGGTCGGGCCGACGGAATGCAGCCCCTTGATCTTGGCGAATTCCCTGATCCGGTCGAGATTGACGCAGATGCGCCGGATCGATCCGAATGCCGTGGCAAGAATGCGCTCCTGCAATTCGACCGAAACTGCAACGTCGCGGGCGTAGATTTTCGCGAGTTCCCGCACATCGCTGAGATCGGCCGGCTGCGCGGCCACCCAGTCCAGAATGCGCCCGTGGACCCGCTCCCATGACCGCAGCTTCTGCGGCAGAAGCTCCTCACCGATCAGGATGACGGGGGCGCCTGACCCCTCGTAGATGTCCCGCACGATCTCGATCATCTTGCGCTGGACAAGGAAATCGGCCTCGTCGATCAGCAGCGGGGCGTCCGTCACCGCCAGATGCTGGCTGATCTGGTCAAGCATCCGGCTGACCGTCGGCGCCGGCGGCACGCCCATCTCGGCCAGGATCGCCTCGCACAGCGTCTTCTTCGTCCAGACCGACTTGACCTGCACCAGAATCCCCTGGTGCTTGTTGGTGCCATAGATCGCGGCCATCGTCTTGCCGAACCCCGACGGGCCGTAGAATGTCCCCATGCCGGGCAGATTGTTGGACCGGTTCTTGACCCGGTCGATCAGCGCGCTTAACGCCACCACATTTCTCAGCGGCGCCATTGTGCTGTAGGGTTGTTCTGTCATCCTGCTCTCCGATCCGTGACAGTGTCCCGCGGGTTCGGCCCGCCTCCGTTCATCCGGCGAGGATCGCCTCCCCGAAGTCGGCCACCATACCAGCCCAGGTCCGGTATTCGGGTGTGTCCCGATACCCTTCCAGCCAGATGCGCTGGTCTTTCGTGACCGCCTCCCCGGCCGCGAGCTTGCGCTCGAGATCAAGGGCGCGGGCATAGTTCTCGCGGCCGGCATCGCTGGCCGGGGCCCGTGCCGCCCGGACACTGGCCAGATCGGCCACCACGGCGGCCCGCGCCGCTTCCTCGTCGGGCCGCATCGGCGCCGGCGCGGGCACCCGCGGGGCGTCGAAAAGCGGCCGGATCACCGTTGCGGCCGGCGGCTCTGCGGCGATGGCAGGAACCCTGGCCAAAGCATCGGCAACGTCCTCTGCCGTCAGCCGGCGATGCGCCGCCAGCTCCGCCTTGCGCGCGACCTTCCATTCATGAAGGCTGCGCTTGTGGGCGCGGGCATCGTCGATGTTGAAGAAGCCCGCCTTGACCGCGCAGGGCGCAAAGCCAAGGTACTCGTCGGCCATGCTGTAGATGTGGACCCCGTCCCAAAGCGCGGCCCGGTCGAACCGGGCCACGATCCGCTGACCCGCGATCTCGATCATCCAGTCCGCGTGGTACCGGTTGCCCATGAACATGACCTGGCCCGTGCGCGCCTGCGTCCGCAGGCCCTCGGCCCCCATCAGCCACAGCCGCCGCTGCGCGGCCGTCGCCTTGCGGATCGGCGCAGTCGCATAGCTTTCGTCGAACACCGCGGCGAACGACCGGCCATAAGCCACCTCCGACCGCCGGTCTGGCCGCGCATTGTGATGCGCCAGCTCCTCGCGCAGGACGGCCAGGAAATCGTCCAGCGCAATGGCGGTCGATCCGTAATTCTCGGGCTTTGCATCCGGGCGGTTGCCGGTATAGGCGCCGGCAAAGGCCGGATGCCGGGCGACCCGGTCGCACAGATCGCGGAAGGCCCGCTCGATCGGCTTGGACTGGCCGCTGTAGGGCTGCGCCCAGTGGATATCGCACCCCAGCGACGTGAGCAGGCCCGACATGTCGCTTTCGCGGACCTTGAACCGGTATCGCGTCCGGACCCCGCCGGTGATCAGCTTCGCCGCGAATTCCCGCCCGTTGTCCAAAAGGACATGCGTGGGAATTCCCCACTGCTCGATCATGTCGCCGATGCAAAGCTGCACCGCTTGGCTGTTGGCCGTCCGGTCCACGCGCCAGTTCAGAAGCCGGCCCGAAAAGATGTCCTGGAATGCCACCATCTGGGGCCGCGCGATTTCCTCCTTCCGGCCGCCGGGCCCGGCCGGAAACCGGACGAAGACGTCGAACCGGTGGAAGTCGCCGTTGACGGCCTCAAGCGCGTGAAGCGCCGTCTTGTCGCGCACCTGCGTCGGCCGCATCCGCTTCAGCGCGTCCATCCCCTTGCGGGCTAGTATCAGCGCCGTCTTCGACACCGACCGGTCTAGCCATCGGCGCACCGTGTGCAACGGCACGACCGGCAGACCTTCTCGCTCGGCGATCC
>JBEIDZ010000315.1:0-3864 GCA_040383215.1 Paracoccaceae bacterium
ATTGCACTGGGCGAGGCGGAGGGGATGATCAAGACCGTCTTCGACGCGGCGACGGGCGAGCTTCTGGGCGCGCATATGGTGGGCGCGGAGGTGACCGAGCTGATCCAGGGCTATGTCGTGGGCCGGCAGCTCGAGACCACGGAGGCGGAGCTGATGGCCGCGGTCTTTCCGCATCCGACGCTGAGCGAGATGATGCACGAATCCGTGCTCGATGCCTGGGGGCGGGCGATCCACATCTGAGCATGATGCGGGCGGCGTTTGTCCGGCGGATGCTGATGGCTGGGCAGGCGTTGCGAACCTGGCCGGATGGCCGGATCTGGGCGCTCACGGTCCTGATCGGGGGCGGGCTCGCGGTGTTGCTGGCGGCGGCGGGGGCTGGCCATGGGGTGGCTGGTCTGGGCGCCGGGCGGCGTAGTGCCGCGCGATGCGCTGATGCTGCTGGTCGTGCCGGCGCTGGCCGAGGAACTGGTCTTTCGCGGCCTCCTGACGCCGGTGCGGAGCAGGGACCAGACTGTCCTGCGGGCGGTGCTGCCGGGGCTCGGGTTTTACATCCTGTGGCATCCGGCACAGGCGCTCTGGCTTGCGGCGGCGGCGCCGGTGCTGACCGATCCGGTTTTCCTGAGCCTTGTCGCGGCCCTTGGCTTCGGGCTTGGCCTGCTGCGATGGGCGAGCGGGTCGATCTGGCCGGGGGTGATCGTGCATTGGGCGGTCGTTCTGGGCTGGCAGGCGCTGCTCGGGGGGCCGTCGTTGCGGGCGATGGCGGGATGAGCGGTTCCTGCGGCAGCGTCACACCTGTGGCGGAACATGGCCGAGAAAGCTGTGGGCAAGGGCACGAGTTCGGTATTTGTTCACGTTTTCGCATTGGCGGAGCGGGATGGCGGCGCTAGATTGCGCCTTGTCCTGCCCGGGGGTGCGTGATGGCCGAACAGAAGTTCATCGAGGTGCGCGGCGCGCGCGAGCACAATCTCAAGAACATCGACGTGAAGATTCCGCGCGACGAACTGGTCGTGATCACGGGGCTGTCGGGGTCTGGGAAGTCGTCGCTGGCCTTCGACACGATCTATGCCGAGGGGCAGCGGCGCTATGTCGAGAGCCTGTCGGCCTATGCGCGGCAGTTCCTCGACATGATGGAAAAGCCCGATGTCGACCATATCAGCGGGCTGTCGCCGGCGATTTCCATCGAGCAGAAGACGACGTCGAAGAACCCGCGGTCGACCGTGGGGACGGTGACGGAGATCTATGACTATCTGCGGCTGTTGTTCGCGCGGGCCGGAACGCCCTATTCGCCGGCGACGGGGCTGCCCATCGTGGCGATGCAGGTGCAGGACATGGTGGACCGCGTGATGGCCCTGCCCGAGGGGACGCGGGGCTATCTGCTGGCCCCGATCGTGCGCGACCGGAAGGGGGAATATCGCAAGGAGTTCCTCGAGCTGCGCAAGGAAGGGTTTCAGCGCGTCAAGGTGGACGGGCAGTTCTTCGAAATCGAGGACGTGCCGGCGCTGGACAAGAAGCTGCGCCATGACATCGACGTGGTGGTCGACCGGATCGTGGTGCGGGGGGGGATCGAGACGCGGCTCGCGGACAGTTTCCGGACTGCGCTGAACCGGGCCGAGGGGATCGCGGTGCTGGAGACCGCGCCGGCGGAGGGAGAGCCGGAGCGGATCGTGTTTTCCGAGAAGTTCGCCTGTCCGGTGTCGGGCTTCACGATTCCCGAAATCGAGCCGCGGCTTTTTTCGTTCAATGCGCCTTTTGGCGCCTGTCCGGTCTGCGACGGGCTGGGGGTGGAGCTGTTCTTCGACGAGAGGCTGATCGTGCCCGATGTCACGGTGCGCGTGTCGGACGGCGCGATCGCGCCCTGGAGCAAGACCAAGACCCCCTATTTCCTGCAGACGATCGAGGCGATTGCGAAGCATTACGGCTTTGCCCGCAATGCCCGCTGGCAGGACCTGTCGGAGCAGGCGCGCGAGGTGTTCCTGCGCGGATCGGGCGGCGAGGAGATCGAGTTCCGCTATGACGAGGGGGGGCGGGTCTATCAGGTCCGGCGGGCCTTTGAAGGCGTGATACCGAACATGGAGCGGCGCTACCGCGAGACCGATTCGGCCTGGGTGCGCGAAGAGTTCGAGCAGTATCAGAACAACCGCCCCTGTCAGGCCTGCGGGGGCCATCGGCTGCGGCCCGAGGCACTGGCAGTGAAGATCGGCGGGCAGCATGTGGGCGAGGTCGTGCGGATGTCGATCCGCGAGGCCTTTGCCTGGGTCGAGACGGTGCCGGCCGCGCTGTCGAACCAGAAGAACGAGATCGCGCGGGCGATCCTGAAGGAGATCAGGGAGCGGCTGGGGTTTCTGAACAACGTAGGCCTGGATTACCTGACGCTGTCGCGCAATGCCGGCACGCTGTCGGGGGGCGAAAGCCAGCGGATCAGGCTGGCAAGCCAGATCGGGTCGGGGCTGACGGGGGTGCTTTACGTGCTGGACGAGCCGTCGATCGGGTTGCACCAGCGCGACAACGACCGCCTGCTGCTGACGCTGAAGAACCTGCGCGACCAGGGAAATACGGTGATCGTGGTCGAGCATGACGAGGAGGCGATCCGCGAGGCGGATTACGTCTTTGACATGGGGCCGGGCGCGGGGGTGCATGGCGGGCAGGTGGTGGCCCATGGCACGCCGGCCGAGATCGCGGCCGATCCGGCCTCGGTCACCGGGCAGTATCTGGCGGGCCTGCGCGAGATCGCGGTGCCGGGCAAGCGGCGCAGGGGCAACGGCAAGGCGCTGACCGTGGTGAATGCGGTGGGCAACAACCTCAAGGGCGTGACGGTCGATTTTCCGCTGGGCCGGTTCATCTGCGTGACCGGCGTGTCGGGCGGGGGCAAGTCGACGCTGACGGTCGAGACGCTGTACAAGACGGCGGCGCTGCGGCTGAACGGGGCGCATGAGGTGCCCGCGCCCTGCGACACGATCCGCGGGTTCGAGCATCTGGACAAGGTCATCGACATCGACCAGCGGCCGATCGGACGGACGCCGCGGTCGAACCCGGCGACCTATACCGGGGCCTTCACCCCGATCCGCGACTGGTTTGCCGGGCTGCCCGAGGCGAAGGCGCGCGGCTACAAGCCGGGGCAGTTCAGCTTCAACGTCAAGGGCGGGCGTTGCGAGGCCTGCCAGGGCGACGGGGTGCTGAAGATCGAGATGAACTTTCTGCCCGATGTCTATGTGACCTGCGAGACCTGCAAGGGCGCGCGCTATAACCGCGAGACGCTGGAGGTGAAGTTCAAGGGCAAGAGCATTGCCGACGTGCTCGACATGACGGTGGAGGATGCGCAGGAATTCTTTCGCGCGGTGCCCGCGATCCGGGAGAAGATGGATGCGTTGGTGCAGGTGGGGCTCGGCTACATCAAGGTGGGCCAGCAGGCCACCACATTGTCGGGCGGCGAGGCGCAGCGGGTGAAACTGTCCAAGGAACTGGCGCGGCGGTCGACGGGGCGGACCCTCTATATCCTGGACGAGCCCACGACGGGGCTGCATTTCGAGGATGTGCGCAAGCTTCTGGATGTGCTGCACACGCTGGTCGAGCAGGGCAATTCGATGATCGTGATCGAGCATAACCTCGATGTCGTGAAGACGGCGGACTGGATCATCGATATCGGCCCGGAGGGCGGCGATGGCGGCGGGCGGATCGTGGCGGCCGGCACGCCCGAGGAAGTGGCGGCTGACCCGGCGAGCCATACCGGGCGGTATCTGAAGCCGCTTCTGGAACGGCGGCGGGTGGCGGCCGAGTAGAGGAAGACGCAGCGACGACGCGTCCCCAAGTATATCGATGATTGATAAAGTCTTATGGAACAGACTTGGTCGGATACATGAAGTCGGG
>JBEIDZ010000316.1:0-3856 GCA_040383215.1 Paracoccaceae bacterium
CGGCGAAGACGGGATGAAACACCGCCCCGTCATGTTGCACCGTGCGACGCTCGGCTCCTTCGAACGCTTCATCGGCATCCTGATCGAGGAACATGCCGGCCGGCTCCCCTTCTGGCTCGCCCCCCGTCAGGTCGTCGTCGCCACCATCGTGTCCGAGGCCGATGCCTATGCCGCCGAGGTCACGGCCCGGCTTACCGCAGCCGGTGTCCGTGCCGAGTCCGACCTGCGCAACGAGAAGATCAACTACAAGGTCCGCGAACACTCGCTCGGCAAGGTGCCCGTCATCCTCGCCATCGGCGCGCGCGAGGTTGCCGACCGTACGGTCAGCATCCGCCGGCTGGGCGAACAGGACACGTCAACCGCTCCGCTCGACGCGGTCCTGGCCGAGCTCGCCCAATCCGCGACCCCACCCGACCTGCGCTGAGCGGCGCGCTCCGGCCCGGCCCCGGCGCGCCAAAACGGGCCCGGCGGATCAGCAGTTCCAACGCAACCGGGACGCGCTGTCCCAGCCGATCGTCCAGACTCCCTCCGCCTCGATCACTGGCCGCTTCATCACTGTCGGATGGCGTGCAAGCAGTTCGGCGACAGGCAGGTTCCGCTCGTCATCGGAAAGCGCCCGCCACGTCGCAGACGCCCTGTTCACCGCCTCCGGCCCGAAGGTGTCCACAATCCTCGCGATATCGCTAGCCGTAATACCGTCTCCCCTGACATCGGTCACGACCGGTTCATGACCGGCCCTGCGCAAGGCAGCCAGCGCCTGCCGGCACGTGTCACAGCTTTTCAGTCCGAAAAACCGCATCTTGCCACCCTTCATCGGCCATTCTGCCACGCTGCCGAGCCCCATGTCGTGTCCTGCGACCGACTGTCATTTGAAATCCTCCACGGACTTCTTACCTGATTGGTCCAATATGGTCAGCGGGCACTTGGCTTGAGCCCGCAAGAAGGGAGAGAGAGATGCCCAAGGGCACCGTCAAGTGGTTCAACACGACGAAAGGTTATGGTTTCATTGCGCCGGCCGACGGCGGCAAAGACATTTTCGTTCATATCTCTGCCGTCGAACAATCCGGCATGACGGGCCTTGCGGATAACCAGTCGATCGAATTCGACCTGATCGAAGGCCGGGACGGTCGCAAGATGGCCGGAAACTTGCGCAAGGCCTGACAAGATCAGGCTGTCAGCGCGCGGGTGACCGCAACTCCCGCCCAGGCGGCAAACCCCGTCAGGACCGTCCCCCATGCCAGATCGGTGGCCACCATCGTGGGATGCCAGTCCCGCATGATCGCGTAACTGGTGAATTCATAGGTGCCATAGGCCATCGCACCAATCACAAGACCGCCTCGCAACGCCTGTCCGTTCGTTCCCTCCCTCAGCGCGGGAAGCGACACCAGCCACACCAGACCGGCAACGTAGGCCAGATAAAACGCCGCAGCTGCCCCCAGCCTGATATCGGCAAGCAGCAGGTGGCCGATATGCTTCTGGAACAGCGGCTGCATCACAGAGCCCAGCATCACCGCATCCAGCGCAAGAAACACAACCGCAGTCACGACATAAAGGATAACCACAGTCATCGCGATTGCTCCTGTCCTGCTGATAGACGTCCAGCATACCACAGCCAAACCTGGCAGGAAGGCGGCACCTGCGGTCCGGCAGACCTGCGGTCCCTTCCTCTGATCAAGCCGTCTTCCCGTTCTGCCCCCAGACGGCCTCGAACTCGCGCCATTCACCCTTGCTCATCCCGCTCGTCTCTTCGGTCACGACCTCACCCCGCAGCCGCCGCCGCAGGACATCCGCACCCCGTGCGCTCACCGTGACTCCGCCCAGCCTGTAATCGGCAAAGGCAGCCCAGGCCGCAGGAACCCAATCGGCCACGATCCTGCAGATCGCCTCGGCATAGACGCGGATCTCGTACTGCGCATGCGCATCCGCCCGCAGCCTGAGAAAATGAAAAAGGTTGTGCAGGTCGATCTTCCAGTACCACTGTGTATAAATGCTGGTCGGCAGGGCAATGCGCGCCAGTTCCCGCGCAAGCCCCTGCTGCCCCTCCTGACGGATCATCGCCTCATAATGGTCATAGGCCCGCGCGGCATCGTCCTTGAGCCAACCGAGGACCCGTGCAGCCTCGCCCTCCTCCAGCGCAGCCCCCCGCCCCTGGTTGTTGATCGATGATTGAGCCGCAAGATCATCCCGCGCCGGCACATAGAATTCCCTGTCCAGGATCGAGTAACGCGCCGAATACTCGTTCACATTGGCCGTGCGGTGCCTGATCCACTGGCGCGCGACAAATACCGGAAGCTTGACGTGGAACTTGGCCTCGCACATCTCGAACGGTGTGGAATGCCAGTGGCGCATCAGATAGCGCACAAGAGCCTCGTCATTCTGGACCGACTTCGTCCCCCGCCCGTACGACACCCGCGCGGCCTGACAGATTGCGGCATCATCGCCCATGTAGTCCACAAGGCGGACGAAACCGTGGTCAAGGACGGGATGGACGGCGTAAAGATGCGCCTCCGCTCCTTCCGACACAGCCCGTCGGGTGGTCCGGACGGCAGCCCGGTTCTCGGCGATCTCGGCTTCCTGATCTGGGGACAGCGCCATCGGATTCTCCTTGCCGGGTTTGCCGTGCCCGTCCACTCTAACCTGTCACGACGCCCAGACAATGCCCCAGGCCTGTCTCGCAATTGGAACAGTAAGGGAAATTCGTCCCGTTGCCGTTGACAGGACAGCGTTTCCGTGGAGATGTCGAAGTTTGAAAATTGCAAAACTGGCCGAAAGGCGCACCGATGTCCTACTTGTCACGCTTCTCGTTGCTGATGTGCCTTGGTCTGCTGGCCGGATGCGGCGACGGGCAACCCCTGTTTGATGTGAATGTCCCCGGCGATGGAGACGGTGAACTCAAGCCAGCGGTAGAGCTTCCGCCCGGCACGGAAAATCCCACTCCCCGATCCAGGATCTGGCGGCATGAAGCCCCAAATGACTCCGGCGGCGGATTTGTGACAGACGTGTCCTATGACCCGAAAAACGATACATTCACGGTCGACAACCTTGGTTTTGACGGTGCCAATGTCTACCAGCGGGGGGATGCCGTCGCATCGGTCAACAACTACGCCGTCTACGAAGCCGATGTTCAGGTAACGGATCCGGTTTCCGGCGACCCGATCGGACAGATCGTGCCATACAGGGCACTCCTTGGCATCAGCGAAAACAGTGTCGGCAGCGAAAATGTAGCCCGGACATCATTCGCAATCGTGCGAACCGGCGGTTATGTCAATTACGGCTTTGGCGGTTTCGTTTACGAACGCAACGGTTCGGTTGTCCTGCCGACCTCCGGTCAGGCAAAGTTTGAAGGCGATTACGCGGGGGTCCGGGTCTTCGAGGGCAGGAGCGATCTTGAATATACCCGCGGGGACATGACCGTTTCCATCGATTTCGAGGATTTCAATACCAACCCGGCCATAAGCGGCCAGATCACCAACCGTGAGGCCTTCGATAAGGACGGCACGCAGATCGACCTGAAAGAGACGGACGGCCTTGTGCTCCCGACGCTTTATTTCGACGTCAGGGCCGGCAGCACAACCCTTTCCCGGAACGGGGAGATGTCCGGCACATTGAGGAGCTGGAAAGATGAAGGTGGCGCCGGCAAACTCTACGACGAAGGCGTCTTTTACGGCGTGCTCGCCGGTGACCTGACAGACAGAAACGACGGCGGAGAACTCGTCGGAGTCATTGTGATCACCTCTGATGATCCGCGATATGACGGGGTCACGGCACAGGAAACGTGTGGCTTCATCCTTTATCGTTGACCGTGTGACCCCGAAACATGTCCTCTGCGCCGTTTCGGTCTGGATCTGGGCGGGAC
>JBEIDZ010000317.1:0-3847 GCA_040383215.1 Paracoccaceae bacterium
ATTCGCGGTCTCGATCCGCTTCCGCCGCCGGCTCGGCCTCTATGGCCAGCTCTTCGATTCGACCGTGGGGATGATCGGCTTCGGCCTTGTCATGTTCTGGGTCTTCACCGCGATCTTTGTCGGTGTCTTCGGCCTCATCGCCACGCACGACCCCCTCGCCGCCGTCTCGGGGCTCAAGAACAAGGAACCCGGCATCCCCATGCCCGGGGCCGAAACGATGGCCGCCGGCGCCCATTACCTGCTCGGCGGCGACAACCTGGCCCGCGATGTCTTCTCCCGCATGGTGCACGGTTCCTGGATCGTGATCGCCATCGCGCCCCTCGCCACGCTCTTCTCCTTCATGATGGGCATCACCCTCGGTCTGCCCGCCGGCTATCACGGCGGCCGGCTTGACACCGTGCTCTCCTTCCTCGCCAACCTGATCCTGGCCTTCCCGGTGATCCTGCTCTTCTACCTGCTCGTCACGCCCGAGATCGTGCAGACCGGCATCCCCAGCTGGATGGCCGCCGTGCTCTTCCTGTTTCCAATCGTCTTCACCGCGGTCCTGCTGCATTCCCGCTACCACACCCGCGGTGCGGCGGCCTGGCTCCTCATCGCCCCCGTCATCGCGGTTCTCGGCTGGCTCTATCTCAGCCTGATCAACCAGACCGGCACCCCGCTCACCTTCCTGCCCGCCCCGCTCGACCTTTTCGACGTGCCCGCCGGCATCCTCGTGGTCTTCGTCTCGGTCGTCTTCGTCAACGCGCCCACCGTCTTCCGCATCGTCCGCGGCATGACCATGGACATCAAGACGCGAGACTATGTCGCCGCCGCCCAGACCCGCGGCGAAAGCGTCTGGTACATCATGCTCTGGGAAATCCTGCCCAATGCCCGCGGGCCGCTCATCGTCGATTTCTGCCTGCGCATCGGCTACACCACGATCCTGCTCGGCACGCTCGGCTTCTTCGGCCTCGGCCTGCCTCCCGACAGCCCCGACTGGGGTTCGACCATCAACGCCGGGCGCCAGCTTCTCTCGGTCTATCCCCACCCCGCGCTCGTGCCCGCCGTCGCCCTCCTCACGCTCGTTCTCGGCCTCAACCTCCTCGCCGACGGCCTGCGCGAGGAAAGTCTCAGGGACTGAGCCCCATGCCGCCTTTCCCGCCGCAACTGCGCCGCCGCCCCCAAGGGACCCCGCCATGACCGAGGCCGAAACCCCCATCCTCGAAATCGACCGCCTCTCGATCAGCTTCTTCACCCGCCTGCGGGAGATTCCGGCCGTGATGGACTTCTCCTGCACCGTCCGCCCCGGAGAGGCGGTGGGCCTTGTCGGTGAATCGGGCTGCGGCAAATCCACCGTCGCGCTCGGCGTCATGCAGGACCTCGGCGTGAACGGCCGCATCACCGGCGGTGCGATCCGCTTCAAGGGCCGCGACCTCACCCGCATGTCGCCGGCCGAACTGCGCGCCATCCGCGGCTCCCAGATCGCGATGATCTACCAGGAGCCGATGGCCTCGCTCAATCCCGCCATGCGCGTCGGCCGCCAGCTCATGGAAGTGCCGATGATCCACGAAGGCATCTCGGCTGCCGAGGCGCACCGCCGCGCGCTCGAAGTCGTGCACGACGTCCGGCTACCCGACCCCGAACGCATCCTGCAAAGCTATCCCCACCAGCTGTCGGGCGGCCAGCAGCAGCGCATCGTCATCGCCATGGCGCTGATGTCAAAACCTGCGCTCCTGATCCTGGACGAACCCACCACCGCGCTCGACGTCACGGTCGAGGCCGCGGTCGTCCAGCTCGTCAAGGATCTCGGGCGCAAGTACGGCACCTCGATGCTCTTCATCTCGCACAACCTCGGCCTCGTGCTCGAGGTCTGCGACCGCATCTGCGTGATGTATTCCGGCGAAGCAGTCGAAACCGGCCGCGTCACCGACGTCTTCGACCGCATGCGCCACCCCTATACCCAGGCGCTCTTCCGCTCGATTCCGCTGCCCGGTGCGGACAAGACCACGCGCCCGCTCAAGGCCATTCCCGGCAACTTCCCCCTGCCGCACGAACGCCCGCCCGGCTGCAACTTCGGCCCGCGCTGCGACTACTTCGCCGCCGGTCGCTGCGACGCCGCCGACATCCCCATGCAGCCCGTCCCGGGCGATGACCGCCACGACAGCCGCTGCCTGCGCCTGACCGAAATCGACTGGACCGCCCCCGCCGCCGCGACCGAACGCAAGCCCAAACCCGAGATCGGCCGCGTCGTGCTGCGCATGGATGCGCTGCGCAAGTATTACGAGGTCGGCGGCGGCAACATCCTTTCGGGTGGCGACAGGCGCGTCGTCAAGGCCAACGAAACGCTGACCTTCGAGGCCCGCGAATCCGAAACCCTCGCCATCGTCGGCGAATCGGGCTGCGGCAAGTCCACCTTCGCCAAGGTGCTCATGGGGCTCGAAACCGCGACCTCGGGCCACATCATGCTCTTCAACCAGTCCATCGAATCGACACCGATCGAAAAGCGCGGGACCGACACCGTCTCATCCGTCCAGATGGTCTTTCAGAACCCCTTTGACACGCTCAACCCCTCGATGACCGTCGGCCGCCAGATCACCCGCGCGCTCGAGGTCTTCGGCATCGGCACCTCCGACGCCGACCGCCACGACCGCATGCTGCGCCTGCTCGACCTTGTCAGGCTGCCCCGTGCCTTCGCCGACCGCATGCCCCGGCAGCTCTCGGGCGGCCAGAAGCAGCGCGTGGGCATCGCCCGTGCCTTTGCCGGCGGCGCCAAGGTGGTGGTGGCCGACGAACCCGTCTCCGCGCTCGACGTCTCTGTCCAGGCCGCCGTGACCGACCTTCTCATGGATATCCAGCGCGACCAGAAGACCACGCTTCTCTTCATCTCGCACGACCTCTCGATCGTGCGCTACCTCGCCGACCGCGTCATGGTCATGTATCTCGGCCATGTCGTCGAACTCGGCACCACCGATCAGGTCTTCTCGCCCCCCTACCACCCCTATACCGAGGCGCTGCTCTCCGCCGTCCCCATCGCCGACACCCATGTGACCAAGCGGCACATCGTCCTTGAAGGCGACATCCCTTCGGCGATGAACCCGCCCCCGGGTTGCCCCTTCCAGACCCGCTGCCGCTGGAAATCCCAGGTGCCGGGCGGACTGTGCGAAACCGAGGTTCCGCCGATCCGCCTGCTCGCCCAGGGCCATCAGATCAAGTGCCACCTCGCCGACGACATCCTCGCCGGCATGGAACCCGTGATCAGCATCGCCGCCGAATGACGGACGAGCCCGGCTATGGCGGTCTCCCCCGCGCCCTGCCCCGCCGCCCGCCGCTCTGCCGCCCGGACCAGCAACGCGCGCAGCTTCTCTCCCTTGGCCGGACTGACCGATCCGACCCAATCGATCTGCCCCACAATCCGCGCCCGAAAGGCAGGATCGTCAAACCGCCCGTCCCCGGGCCGGCCGCAGGCATGGATCACGGCCTTCAGCCGGTCGTAATACCGCCGGTCGATGTTGATTGCGCGGTTGACCACGATCCCCGTCACCAGACTGACGGTCAGATTGCGGGCCAGATCCTCGCGCTGCACGACCCCTCTCCGCTGCGGCGCAACGGCGGCCACCGCCGATCCTCGTCCCGCATGACCCGTCCCGGGCGCAGCCCGGCGCCGGTCATGCCGTGTCTGCCGCGGCCAAGACCCAAGCATCCGCCCTCCGTCCGGCCAACCCGGCGCGGTCCGGCCGCAGCCCTGGCCGCTCAGCCGCCCCAGATCACCTGGACATAGGTCTCGGTTTCGGCATAGGGCGGAATGCCGCCATGTTCCTCCACCGCCCCCGGGCCGGCATTATAGGCGGCCAGCGCAAGCGGCCATGTG
>JBEIDZ010000318.1:0-3843 GCA_040383215.1 Paracoccaceae bacterium
ACCCCGCTGGGTGCGGGCCGGGGCGCGGGGTGGAGGACGTGCGCTTGGGGTCAGGGCGCGTGGGTTTCACCCACCCTACGGATCGGCGGTCGAGAGCCGCAGGATGTCGGCGGTATGACGATATCCCGGTCCGTGCCCGCCCTGCGGGGGGCGGGCACGCCATCGGCGCACCAGCCGGGCGGGCGCGGCAGGATTTGGCACTGTCGGTCGGGCGGAGAGCCCTACAGCCTGCGGCTTTCGCCTTCGGCCGTCGGCCCGCGCGGGGTGCCACTGGCACCCCGCTGGGTACGGGCCGGGGTGTGGGGTGGAGGACGTGCGCTTGGGGTCAGGGCGCGGGGGTTTGGTCCAGCCCGGGGCGAAGGGCACATACGCGGGTTTCGCCCAACCTGCCCCGGTCAGGCGAGGCCGAGCGCCTTTTCCCAGCCGGCGATGAGGCCCAGGACGAAGGCATCGGTCGCGGGGCCGGGCTGGCGGGCGGCGAAGATCGCCTCGTGCGGGCCGGGGGCGGTGACCGGGCTGCCCGACATCTCCTCGAGCACGGCATGGCCGCAGAAGGGGACATAGGCTTCGGAATAGCCGCCTTCGTGGACGAGCACGAGGCGGTCGGCGCAGATGTCGTGCGCAAGCGCCATGACCTGGCGGGTCATCTGGCGGAAGGTGTCCTGGGTCGCGAGCATCCGGCCAAGCGGGTCGTTGATCGCGGCGTCATAGCCGCAGGCGACGATCAGCACGTCGGGGCGGAAGGCGCGGATCACCGGCAGGGCCAGACGGTCCAGCGCCGCGAGCTAGCCCGTGGGCCCGGTGCCGGGGGGAAGGGGACTGTTGAGGTTGAAGCCTTCGCCCGCGTCGCGGCCGCGGTCTTCGAAGGCGCCGGTATCGACCGGGTAGTTCCTGTCCTGATGGATCGAGACGGTGAGCACATCGGCGCGGTCGTAAAAGATCGCCTCGGTCCCGTTGCCGTGGTGCACGTCCCAGTCGAGCACGGCGAAGCGCTGCGCGAGGCCGGCAGCGCGGGCGGATTCGATGGCAATCGCGATGTTGGCGAGCAGGCAGAAGCCGTTCGGCCAGTCGGGCAGGCAATGGTGCCCGGGCGGGCGGGACAGGGCATAGGCGTTGCGATGCTCGCCCTTGAGCACCGTTGCGAGTGCCGTGCGGGCCAGGCCGGCGGAGAGTGCGGCGGTCTCGTACCCGCCGGGGCCGAAGGGGGTGCGCAGGCCCAGTTCGCCCCCGCCGGCGTCGGACAGCGCGCGGAAGCGGTCGAGATAGGCGGGGGGATGGATGCGGGCCATCTCCTCGGTCGTGGCGGGGTCTGCGCCGGACATGACGAGCGCGCGGGAGAGGCCCGTGACGTCGAGCAGGTTCTTCAGGCGTCGTTTCGTCTCGGGGTTTTCGGGCAGGCCGCCCATGGCGGGCTGGACGAGGCCGCCCACGGGGAACATGCCGGCGTAATGGCCCCCGCCATGCCAGAAGCAGCGTTCGTCCCAGAAGAATGCCGTGGTCATCCTGCCCCCTTGGTCGCGGGGCGAGACTGGACCTTTCGCGCCGGCGCGGCAAGGCGGGGGATGTGTCAGTCCGCGTCGCGCGTCTGGTAGATGCCTTCGGGCAGGTTGATCGCGGCGGCGAGGTCGCGGACCTGGACGAGCGAGAGGGTGATCTTCATCATCTGGTCGGTGCGGGCGTCGTACTGTTCGACCGTCACGCAATCCTCGAAGGCGGAGACGGTGACGTCCTCCTTCAGCGGCGCGGGGCCTTCGTCGACGAGGGTGACAACCGTCGCGTCGAATTCGTGTTCGATGGTCAGCATGGTTGAAGGCTAAGTCGCGCGTGGCCGGGACGCAAGAAAGGACGCGCCCGGGCAGCGAAAAGACATCCGCGGACTATGGTCCTTTGACCGGCTTCTGCCTAGGTTTGCAGCAAGAGGTCGAGCGGAGGCACGATGCCGGAGGTCAAGCGTTTCGCCGTTCTGGCGGCCCTTCTTGCCGGGCTGGTCCTGTCGGGCTGTTCAGGGCCGGCCGCCGGCACGCGGGCGCTGACCGGACCGGAAATCTATGGCGAGATCGAAGCCCGCAGACAGGCGATGACCTTTGTCGCGGTGGCGCGCCGGATCGAACCGGTCGCGGAAGAACAATGCCGTCTGCGCAATCCCCGCGCGAACTGCGATTTCCGGATCGTGGTGGACGACCGGGAACGGATGCCGGCCAATGCCTTTCAGACGCTGGCACCCGATGGCCAGCCGGTGATCATCTTTACGCTGGGTCTGATCGCTGCGGTCCGCAACGAGGACGAGCTTGCCTTTGTGATGGCGCATGAGGCGGCGCATCATATCCTTGGGCATCTGGGCCGGATGGACGAGATCGCGGCGATCGGCGCCGATCTTTTCGGGCGGCTGGCGGAAGCATCGGGAGAGGCAACGGCAGATGAAATCCGCAATGCCCAGCAGCTTGGGGCTGCGGTCGGCGCGCAGACCTATTCCAAGGACTTCGAGCTTGAAGCCGATGCGCTGGGCACGATGATCACGGCGGAGGCCGGCTTTGACCCGCTTGTGGGGGCGGAGTTCTTCTTTCGCATTCCCGATCCGGGGAACCGGTTCCTTGGCACCCATCCTCCCACGGCCGATCGCGTGGCGGTCGTGCGGGCGGTCGCGGCGGACCTGGGTTTCCGCTAGACCCGGCCGGCGGTCCGGGCCGGGTCCGCAGGCCGCGCCGCGGTCGCTGCTTGCACGGTAGAGCCACAGGCGTCAGGCTCGGGCCCGAGCGGAGCGGGGAGGGGTGAGTCATGTGGAGGCAGATCGAAAGGATCAGGCAGCGGGCGGTCTGGTCGTGGGAGGGGTTTGTCCACGTCGCCCGCACCGAGGGATCATTGCACCAGTGGCTTTGGGCCAATGCCGTTTCGGCGGTGCTGGCCATCCTGCTGCCGTTGTCCGGTGCGGAGCGGGCGGTCATCCTGATGGGCGGGATCATGGTGCTGGCGGCGGAATGCATGAACACCGCGATCGAGAGGATCGTGGATGACATCAGCGAGGAGCGCCGGCCGCGGGCCAAGCAGGCCAAGGATGCCGGCAGCGCGGCCGTGGCCGTGACCGCGGTGGCGGTGGGCGTGGCCTGGGTCGTCGTGCTGGCGCGGCTTGCGGCCTGAGCGGGTGATTTGATCTGGCGCAAGGACGCATCCGCCGCGGCCGCGGAAGACTGGTTTCCGTGGTGGCAGGGAGCGCCCTGATGAACGAGACAGTGACAGAGACGCGGGCGGTGTTCTGGCTGGGCCGCGATGGGTTGCAGGGGGCCGGGAAAGACCTTCGCCGGGCCCTGGAAGACGGGGTGATCCTGGCCGAGGATTATGTACGGACGGTGAGCCGCTGCCGGTCCTGCGGGAATCCTGCGGCCTGCCGGGCCTGGCTGGCCGCCAATGCCCCGGACGAGCCTGCGGGGTGCCGCAACGCGCCGCTGATTGCGGAGTTGCGGGCCGATTGACCTGCCGCACCCGGCCGCCATGATGGGCGGCGGAGGTGGGACATGGTCGCTGTCGTCACGGGATTTGCGGTTTCGCCCGACCGCGGGCGGGGCCATGCACGGGACATGCGGGTGCGCTGGGCGATGGAGGAGCTTGGCGTGGCGCATGAAGTGCGGCTTCTGGGCCATGCCGACATGAAGGAGGAGCTGCATCTGTCGCTCCAGCCCTGGGGGCAGATTCCGACCTTCGAGGATGGCGAGGTCGCGCTCTTCGAGTCCGGCGCGATCGTGCTGCATCTGGCGCAGAGCTACCCTGGGCTCTTGCCGGAGGGTCGGGCAGCGCGGGCGCGGGCGATGTCCTGGATGTTTGCCGCGGTTGCCACGGTCGAGCCTGCAG
>JBEIDZ010000319.1:0-3836 GCA_040383215.1 Paracoccaceae bacterium
GCCTGGGACGACCGCCGCCACCCGATGCGGCGGCGCGGCGGGACCGGAGTCTGGGAGATATTCGTGCCCGGTGCGGCGGACGGTGCCGCCTACAAATACGCCATCCTTGGCCCGCATGGCGAACGCCTGCCGCTCAAGGCTGATCCGGTCGGGTTCGGCGCGCAGCATCCGCCCGAAACGGCAAGCCTGATCCGCGACATCCGCGGCTATGGCTGGCGCGATCAGGACTGGATGGCGACACGGGCCGAGCGCAACCGCCGCGATGCGCCGATCTCGATCTACGAGGTGCATCTGGGGTCGTGGCGGCGCATCTGGGACGAGGGCGGGCGGCCGCTGTCCTATCGGGAAGCCGCCCGTGACCTTGTATCCTATGTCCGTGGAATGGGTTTCACCCATCTCGAACTCTTGCCCGTCTCGGAACACCCTTTCGACGGGTCCTGGGGCTATCAGCCGGTCGGGCTGTTCGCGCCGACGGTGCGGTTCGGTCCGCCGCACGAATTCCGCGATCTGGTGCAGGCCGCGCATGATGCGGGGCTCGGGCTGATCATCGACTGGGTCCCGGGGCATTTCCCGTCGGACCCGCACGGGCTCGGCCGGTTCGACGGGACGGCGCTTTACGAACATGCCGACCCGCGCGAGGGGTTCCACCAGGACTGGAACACGCTCATCTACAATTTCGGCCGGATCGAGGTGGCGAATTTCCTGACCGCCAATGCGCTTTACTGGCTGGACGAATACCATGTCGACGGGCTGCGCGTGGATGCGGTCGCCTCGATGCTTTATCGCGACTATTCGCGCGGGCCGGGGGAATGGGTGCCCAACCGCGACGGCGGGCGCGAGAATTACGAAGCGATCGCGCTGCTGCGGCGGATCAACACGCTGGCCTATGGCAAACATCCCGGCATCATGACGGTGGCCGAGGAGTCGACGGCTTTCCCGAACGTATCGCGGCCGGTCGACATGGGCGGGCTCGGCTTCGGCTACAAGTGGAACATGGGCTGGATGAACGACACGCTCGACTACATCGGGCGCGATCCGGTTCACCGCAAGTATCATCACCACCAGATGACCTTCGGACTGCATTATGCCTTCAGCGAGAATTTCGTCCTTCCGATCAGCCATGACGAGGTGGTCCACGGCAAGGGCAGCATGATCGAGAAGATGCCCGGCAACTGGTGGGAGAAATGCGCCAACCTGCGGGCCTATTACGGTTTCATGTGGGGCCATCCGGGCAAGAAGCTGCTGTTCATGGGCTGCGAATTCGGCCAGCCCGAGGAATGGAACCACCAGGGCCAGATCAACTGGGATGCCGCCGAAAGACCCGAACATCGCGGGATTGCGGCTCTGGTGCGCGATCTGAACAGGCTCTACCGCGAGACCCCGGCGCTTTACCGGCACGACTGCGAACCCGAAGGTTTCGAGTGGATTGATGGCGGTGATGCCGAAACCTCGGTTCTGTCATTCATCCGCCGGGGCGATGCCGCGGACCCGCCCGTGGTCGTGGTCTGCAATTTTACCCCTGTCGAACGGACAGACCACCGGATCGGCTTCCCGGCGACAGGTCGCTGGGCCGAAGTGCTGAACACGGATTCGTCTGTCTATGGCGGCGGAAACCGGGGCAATCTGGGCGGCGTGACGGCCAGTGGCCGACCGAGCCACGGCCAGCCTGCCTCGGCTGTCGTGAACCTTCCGCCCCTGTCCACACTCATGTTCCGGCAGGGCCGGTAACCGCCAGAAAGGGAAGCTCGTCGATGCCGCAAAGCCGCAGACTGACCCAGCGCTCGATGGCCTTCGTGCTGGCGGGGGGGCGCGGGTCGCGCCTGAAGGAACTGACCGACCGCCGGGTCAAACCGGCGGTCTATTTCGGCGGCAAGGCGCGGATCATCGATTTTGCCCTGTCGAATGCGGTGAATTCCGGCATCCGCAAGATGGCGATCGCGACGCAGTACAAGGCCCATTCGCTGATCCGGCATTGCCAGCGGGGCTGGAACTTCTTTCGCGCCGAGCGGAACGAGTTTCTGGACATTCTGCCCGCGTCGCAGCGGATGGACGAAAACAGCTGGTATCGCGGCACGGCGGATGCGGTGACGCAGAATATCGACATCGTCGATAGCTACGGCGTCGATTACATCGTCATCCTGGCGGGCGATCACATCTACAAGATGGATTACGAGATCATGCTGCGCCAGCATGTGGAAACGGATGCGGACGTCACCATCGGATGCCTGACCGTGCCGCGCAAGGATGCCAGCGCCTTCGGCGTCATGGCGACCGACAAGGAGGGACGGATCACGTCCTTCCTGGAAAAGCCCAAGAACCCGCCGGGCACGCCGGAGGACCCGAACGTCGCGCTGGCCTCGATGGGCATCTATGTCTTCAACTGGAAGTTCCTGCGTGACCTGCTGGTGAAGGATTCGCTTAACCCCAATTCAAGCCACGATTTCGGCAATGACCTGATCCCCGACATCGTGCGCAACGGCAAGGCGATGGCACATCGCTTTGACGTCTCCTGCGTGCGCGCGCCCGGCGCTGCGGCCTACTGGAAGGATGTGGGCACGATCGATGCCTTCTGGCAGGCCAATATCGACCTGACGAACTTTACCCCCGATCTCAACCTCTGGGACCAGACCTGGCCGATCTGGACCTATTCCGAAGGCACGCCCCCCGCAAAATTCATCCATGACGAAAAGGACCGGCGCGGGATGGCCGTCTCCTCGATGGTGTCGGGGGGCTGCATCATCTCGGGCACCGAGGTGCGCAATTCGCTGCTCTTCACCATGGTGCATACCAATTCCTATGCCGTGCTCGACCATGCGGTCGTGCTGCCTTACGTCACCGTGCACCGCCATGCCCGGCTCAGGCGGGTGGTGATCGACCGCGGCGTGGTGATTCCCGAAGGGCTGGTGGTGGGCGAGGACCCGGTCGAGGATGCGCGCCATTTCCGCGTCACTGAAACCGGCGTGACGCTGATCACGCAGGACATGGTCGATACGTGGTCGGCCGCCCGGTGATCCGCGTCCTGTCGGTCGCGTCCGAATGCGCGCCGCTGGTCAAGACCGGCGGGCTGGCCGATGTGGTGGGCGCGCTGCCCGGCGCGCTGTCGCCCGAAGGCGTCGGGATGCGGGTGCTCGTGCCCGGCTATCCGGCCGTGATGGATGCTGCCGCGCCGGAAACGCTGCTGTTCGAGGACCCCGACCTTTTTGGCGGCCCGGCGCGCATTCTGGGCGCAAAGGCGGCGGGGCTCGACCTGATCGTGATCGATGCGCCGCATCTTTTCGCGCGGCCGGGCAGCATCTACCTTGGCCCCGACGGGCGCGACTGGCCCGACAACCCCGAACGCTTTGCCGCGCTGAGCTGGGTTGCCGCGCAGATCGGGGCGGCGGGGGCGGCGGGCTGGCAGCCGCAGGTGATCCACGGCCATGACTGGCAGGCGGGTTTCATCCCCGAATACCTGCATCTGACAGGCAATCCCGCCGGCGTGCGCACGGTGATGACCATCCACAACATCGCTTTCCAGGGGCTGAGCGATGCGCGGCGGATGGCCGCGCTGCGCCTGCCGCGCCGCCGCTTCACGCGCGACGGGTTCGAATTCTGGGGCCGCGTCTCGGCGCTCAAGGCCGGGCTCGTGGGGGCGGACCGGCTGACCACCGTATCGCCGACCTATGCGGCCGAACTGATGCGCGACGAATTCGGCATGGGGCTCGATGGCGTGATGCGCCTGCGCCGCGATGCGCTGTCGGGCATCCTGAACGGCATTGACGAGGATGTCTGGAACCCCGCCACCGACCCCACCATCATTCCCTATGCCAAGCTGAAAGATAAAACCGCTAATAAAC
>JBEIDZ010000320.1:0-3823 GCA_040383215.1 Paracoccaceae bacterium
GAGCTTCTTCTCCCCCCGGCGCCATCCGAGAGCGATGACGGTGTTTTCTCTCTTCGGCACGCAGTCGCGTGTCCTCTCTCCCCTGAGCTAGCTGACCGGGCTGGTGGAGCTTTCGCTCCAAAGCACGCAGGTGAGCGACCTCTCCCCCCTGCGCGAGCTGACCGGGCTTACGGGGCTTGAGCTCAGTGACACGCTGGTGAGCGACCTCTCTCCCCTGCGCAAGTTGACCGGGCTGACGCGGCTTTGGCTCGACGACACGCAGGTGAGCGACCTCTCTCCCCTGCGCGAATTGACCGGGCTGACATCGCTTTGGCTCGACGGCATTCCCGCCACCGACCTGAGGGCGTTGCGCAAGCTGACCCGGCTCTCGACCGAGCCGAAGAATTGCGGCCTGACCTTCGAGGACACCGGCACCGCCCGGGTTGACCCACGGATCGCCAAGATTGCGGAGATCGGGGACAAGGCCGAAAGGGCGCGGGTGCTGTTCGATTATCTGGAGGAGTGGGATCCGCCCGTGGCGGCACCGCACCTGGACGAGATCGGTCTGCGCCGGCTGATGGTTCGGCTGCGGAACATATTGGGGCGGCGGGGCGGAAGGTGATTGCCGGAGGCAATTGGGAAGCATGCGAAGATGCCAGCGCCGCCTTCAACTCGTGGTTACTCGGTCACCAGACCGTCATCGGGAGATGGCTGGAATGGGCGCAAGGACCGGGCGCCGTCTGGTTTCGCCGGGTGATCGAGATGCTGACCGGGCCCGGGTGAACCCGGCCGCGCCACGGTGGCGCGGCGGGGGTGCCCCGTCAGCCCTTTTTCAGCGCCCGCTGACCCAGCACCTCGGCGATCTGGACGGCGTTGAGGGCGGCGCCTTTGCGGAGGTTGTCGGAGACGATCCAGAGGTTCAGGCCGTTGTCGATGGTCTGGTCCTGGCGGATGCGGCTGATGTAGGTGGCGTAATCGCCCACGCATTCGATGGGGGTGATGTAGCCGCCGGGTTCGCGCTTGTCGACGACGAGGCAGCCGGGCGCCTCGCGCAGGATGTCGGTCGCTTCCTCCCAGTCGAGGAAATCCTCGAATTCGACGTTCACGGCCTCGGAATGGCCGACGAAGACGGGGACGCGGACGCAGGTGGCGGTGACCTTGATCCGGGGGTCGAGGATCTTCTTGGTCTCGGTCGCCATCTTCCATTCCTCTTTCGTGTCGCCGGAATCGAGGAAGACGTCGATCTGGGGGATGACGTTGAAGGCGATCTGCTTGGGGTAGACCGAAGGCTCGACCTCCTGCCCGGGGACATAGATGCCCTTGGTCTGGTTCCAGAGTTCGTCGATGGCCTCCTTGCCGGTGCCGGAGACGGACTGGTAGGTCGCGACCACCACACGCTTGATCCGGGCGCGGTCATGCAGGGGCTTGAGCGCCACGACCATCTGCGCGGTCGAGCAGTTGGGGTTGGCGATGATTTTCTTCTTCGTGTAGCCCATGACTGCGTCGGCGTTGACCTCGGGCACGACGAGGGGGACGTCGGGGTCGTAGCGGTAGAGCGAGGAATTGTCGATCACGACGCAGCCCTGCGAGGCGGCCCTGGGGGCGTAGGTTTTCGTCGCGTCCGAGCCGATGGCGAAGAGCGCGATGTCCCAGCCGGTGAAGTCGAAGCTGTCGAGGTCCTGGGTGCGGAGCGTGCGGTCGCCGAAGCTGACCTCGGTGCCGAGCGATTTGCGGCTGGCGAGTGCCGCGATCTCGTCGACCGGGAACTGGCGTTCGGCGAGGATGTTGAGCATTTCGCGCCCCACGTTGCCCGTGGCGCCGACGACGACGACCCTGTACCCCATCGGGTGTGCTCCTTGGCTGACAGCGCAGGCGCCATAACCCCGATCTGCGCCGGGGGGAAGGCATCCGATGGCGATGCGGGCGCGAGCGTGGCCGGAGTGCGACCTCAGAGCGCGCGGCTGTGGCGGCCTTCGGGCAGGGCGTGGGCGTCGAGGCTGTGCGCGGCGAGGCGCGCGATGAGGCGGGAACTGTCGGTCAGGCGGATCACGTCGTCGTTGTCGGAGAGGTGGGCGGCGAAGCGGTTGCGCAGGCCGGCCGTCTTGTCGCGCAAGGCGGCGAGGGGGACGGCGTGGCGGGCGGAGAGCGCGGAGAGGTCGAGCGCGAAGCGGCACATGAGGTCTTCGATCATGTCGGCGCGGAGCCTGTCATCGGCGGTCATCGCGTGGCCGCGTTCGGTGGCGAGGTGCCCCTCCTCGATCGCGGCGGCATAGCGCGAGGAGGTGGAGAGGTTCTGCGCATAGCCCTGCGGAAAGCGCGAGATGGCCGAGGCACCGATTCCGATGAGCGTGTCGGCGGTATCGTCGGTATAGCCCTGGAAGTTGCGGCGGAGCCGGCCTGCGCGGGCGGCGGCGGCCATGCTGTCCCCTTCGCGGGCGAAGTGGTCGATGCCGATTTCGGCGTAGCCGTCCCAGACGAAGAGGCGGCGGGCGGTCTCGAAAAGCTGGAGCCGGTCTTCGGGGCCGGGCAGGGCGTCGGCGGGGATCATGACCTGGCGCTTGGCCATCCAGGGGACATGGGCATAGCCGTAAAGCGCGATGCGGTCGGGGTTGAGCGAGAGCACGCGCTGGACCGAATCGGCCATGCGGGCGCGGGTCTGGTGGGGCAGGCCGTAGAGCAGGTCGACGTTGAGGCTGCCGATGCCGGCGTCGCGCAGGCGGGTGACGACATCGCGCGTCTGGGCAAAGCTTTGTGCCCGGCCGATGGCGTCCTGCACGACGGTATCGAAATCCTGCACGCCGATGGAGGCGCGGTTCATGCCGATGGCGGCGAGAGCGTCGATCCGGGGGGCATCGACCTCGGTCGGGTCGATTTCGACCGAGAAGGTGAGGTCGGGCGCCCAGGGGCGGAACTGCGCCAGCGTCTGGCCGAGGTCGGCGATCATGTCGGGCGAGAGGAGCGTGGGCGTGCCGCCGCCGAGGTGGATCTGGCCGAGCCGGACATCGGGGGGGAGCAGGTCGGAGACGGTCTGAAGTTCGGCCTGGAGATAGCCGAGATAGGGGGTGAGCGGGCGGTCGGTGGCGGTGCCCTGGGTCCGGCAGGCGCAGAACCAGCAGAGCCGGCGACAATAGGGGATGTGGAGATAGAGAGAGATGCGCGTGCCCGCTGGCACGGCGGCGATCCATTCGGCATGGCGGGCCGGGGTCACGCCGGCACCGAAGTGATTGGCGGGCGGATAGCTGGTGTAGCGGGGGACGCGTGCGTCGAAGAGCCCCAGTTCGCGCAGGCGATCATGCGCGGCCATTGCAATTCTTTTGCAGAGACGTGAGAGATGGAAGGTGGCTGCTCCGTCCACGGAGGTCAGAATGACAAGTCCCCGGATATCTGCCGAAGAGCAGTGCATCGACTGCCCGATCCGCCATCGCGCGGTCTGCGCCCGTTGCGAGACCGACGAGCTCGAGCGGCTGGAGCAGATGAAGTATTACCGCAACTTCGAGGCCGGGCAGACGATTGCCTGGGCCGGGGACGAGATGTCCTTTGTCGCCTCGGTCGTGCAGGGGGTGGCGACGCTGAGCCAGACCCTGCAGGATGGGCGGACGCAGATGGTGGGGCTCTTGCTGCCGTCGGATTTCATGGGGAGGCCGGGGCGCAAGACCTCTCCCTATGACGTGACGGCGGTGAGCGACGTGACCTTGTGCTGTTTCCGGCGCAAGCCGTTCGAGCAGTTGCTGACGAGCACGCCGCATATCGCGGAGCGGCTGTTGCACATGTCGCTGGACGAGCTGGACGCGGCGCGGGAGTGGATGCTGGTCCTGGGCCGCAAGACCGCGCGGGAGAAGATCGC
>JBEIDZ010000321.1:0-3799 GCA_040383215.1 Paracoccaceae bacterium
CCCGGTGATCGAGGCGGCGGCGGCCGAGCATGGGCAGGTTATGGTGGCCGCGGGCGCGGCGCATCTGCCGGGCGACGAAGGGGTTCTGGCGCTGCTGGAGGCGCGCGGCTGGACGATCACGCCGCTGTCCTGAACGCAGGCCGAGGGCGGGGGTGACAATGACGGGCAGCATTCCTATAAGGCGCGCGTTCCAGACTGCACCTGCCTGAGGAAGCTTCATGACCACGCTTGTTTTCGGCCATACCTCGCCCGACACGGATTCGACCTGTTCGGCCATCGTCTGGGCTTGGTTCCTGTCGCATCACGAACCCGGCGCAGCCGAGGCGCGGGTACTGGGCCGGCCGAATACCGAGGCGGCCTTCGTGCTGGGCCGGTGGGGGTTCGAGGTTCCGCCGCTGCTGACCGACCTGGCTGCGGGCACGCCGGTCGTGATCGTTGATACCAACAACCCCGCCGAACTGCCCGAGGGGATCAACCGGGCCGATATCCGCGCCATCATCGACCATCACAAGCTGGTCGGCGGGCTGGAGACGAAAGTGCCGATCGAGATCACCGTCCGCCCGGTCGCCTGCACGGCGACGCTGCTGTACCAGCTGATGGGTGGCCATGCGGGCCATGCGCCGCAGGGCATCAGGGGGCTGATCCTGTCGGCCATATTGTCGGATACGCTGGAATTCCGTTCGCCCACGACGACGCCGGTCGACCGGCAGGTGGCCGAACGTCTGGCCGCCGAACTGCGCATCGACATCCCCGCCTATGCGGCCGAGATGTTCGCCGCGAAATCGGACGTGAGCGCCTTCACCGATGCCGAACTGCTGCGGATGGATTCCAAGGAATACAATGTGGCCGGAACCGAGTTGCGGGTTTCGGTGCTCGAGACGACCTCGCCGCAGACGGTGCTGGCGCGCAAGGACAGCCTGATGCGGACGATGGACGAGGTCGCGCGCGAAGATGGCGCCGATCAGGTGCTGCTGTTCGTCATCGACATCCTGCGCGAGGAGGCGACGATGCTGATCCCGAACGCGCTGACGCGGCGGATCGCCGAGGCGAGTTTCGGGGTGAAGGCCCCGGGGGATATGGTCGTGATTCCGGGGCTGATGAGCCGCAAGAAGCAGATCATCCCGGCGCTGAAGGTCTGATCCCTTGGCCGAGATCATCCGCAGCCTGGACGAGATCGCGGGCCGTTATGACGCGGCCTTTGTCGACCTCTGGGGCTGCCTGCATGACGGGGTAAAGGCCTTTCCCGCAGCGGTGGCGGCGATGCAGCGGTTCCGTGCACGCGGGGGGAAGGTGGTCCTGGTCACCAATTCGCCCCGACCGCGCGCCCAGGTCGAGGCGCAGGTGACCGCGCTGGGCGTGGCGCGCGATGCCTGGGACGCCATCGCCAGCTCGGGCGATGCGGCGCGGGTTGCGCTGTTTCAGGGCGCGGTTGGGAGCCGGGTCTGGCACATGGGCGAGGGCAGCGACGAGGCGTTCTTCACGCCGCCCGCGGTTCTGGCCGATCCGGTCGATATCACGCGCGTGCCCCTGCGCGAGGCCGAGGGGATCGTCTGCTGCGGGCCTTTCGATCCGCATGCCGACCCGGAGGTGAACCGGGGAGATTTCCTGTATGCCAAGACGAAGGGGATGAAGCTTCTGTGCGCCAATCCCGATATCGTGGTGGACCGGGGTGGGACACGCGAATGGTGCGCGGGGGCGCTGGCGCGGCTTTATACCGAGATGGGGGGCGAGAGCCTTTACTTCGGCAAGCCGCATCCGCCGATCTATGATCTGGCGCGGCGTTCCCTGGCCGCGCTAGGGGTGACGGTGGTCGATGCAGGAATTCTCTGCATCGGTGACGGAATTGCGACCGATGCGGCCGGCGCGATGGGCGAGGATCTGGACTGTCTTTTCGTCACCGGGGGCCTGGCCGCCGCCGAGACCAAGACCGCAACCGACCCCGATCCGGCGGCGCTCGCCGAATATCTGGCCGCGCATCAGGCGGGGCCGCAATACGCGATCGGGCATCTGCGGTGAGCCGGCGCCGGAGGAGAGCGGTTGCCCTGGCCCGTCGGGCGCGATAGCGCGGGGCCCATGCGTATCGTCCGCGACACCCTTTTCATCGCGCCCGGGGACAGGGGAGCGGCGGCGGCCATCGGCAATTTCGACGGCGTCCATCTGGGGCATCAGGCGGTGCTGGCGCTGGCCCGGCGCGAGGCCGACCGGCTGGGCGTGATGGCCGGGGTGATGACCTTCGAGCCCCATCCGCGGCAGTTCTTTGCGCCCGAGGCGCCGCCCTTCCGGCTGATGAACGCGGCGGCGCGGGCGCATATGCTGGAACGTTTCGGAATCGCTGTGCTTTATGAGGTGCCCTTCAACGCCGCTCTGGCCGGGCTTTCGGCCGAGGATTTCGCCCGCGTCGTGGTGGCCGAAAGGCTGGGCCTTGCGCACGTGGTCGTGGGCGAGGATTTCCGCTTCGGCCGGGGGCGGGCGGGTGATGCCGCGATGCTGGAGGCGCTGGGCGCGCGTTTCGGCTTTGGCGTGACGGTGGCCGGGATGGTCGATCTGGGCGCGGGCGAGGTCTCCTCGACCGCGATCCGCACGGCGCTGAGCGAGGGGCGCCCGCGCGATGCCGCGGCGATGCTAGGCCACTGGCACCGGATCGAGGGGCCGGTGATCCGCGGCGACCAGCGGGGGCGGGACCTTGGCTATCCGACCGCGAACATGTCGATCGCGGGGCTGCATCCGCCGCGCTTCGGCATCTATGCGGTCAGGGTCGATGTGCTGGCAGGGCCCTTTGCGGGGCGTTATGACGGCGCAGCCTCGATCGGGGTGCGGCCGATGTTCGGGCAGAACCTGCCCAATTGCGAGACCTTCCTCTTCGGCTTCAAGGGCGACCTTTACGGCACCGACCTGTCGGTCGCGCTGGTCGAGTTCCTGCGGCCCGAGATGACCTTCGACAGCCTTGAGGCGCTGATCGCGCAGATGGGGGCGGATTGCGACCGCGCGAAGGCGATCCTGGCCGATGTCTGAGACCGTGCGCGAGGGCTTCTGGCGCGACCAGCCGCTGGATGCGCTGAACCGGGCGGAGTGGGAGCTTCTGTGCGACGGCTGCGGGAAGTGCTGTCTGAACAAGCTCGAGGACGAGGAGACGGGCGAGGTCGCGCTGACGCGGGTGGCGTGCCGGCTGCTGGACGGGCAAAGCTGCCGCTGTTCGCGCTAGGAGACGCGCCATGACTTCGTGCCGGAATGCATCGTGCTGACGCCCGAGACGCTGGTGCGCAACCTCTACTGGCTGCCGCAGACCTGCGCCTACCGGCTGCGGGCCGAGGGACGGGGGCTGCATGACTGGCATCCGCTGATTTCGGGCGACCCCGACAGCGTGCATCGCGCGGGCATGTCGGTGCGCGGGATCACCCTGCCCGAGACCGAGGTGGATGAGGACGACTGGGAAGACCTGATCATCGAGGAGCCGGGGACATGAATTTCGCATCCGACAATGCCGGGCCGGTGCATCCCGAGGTGATGGCGGCGCTGATGCGCGCGAATGAGGGGCACGCGAAGGCCTATGGCGCGGATGCGATCATGGAGGAGGTTCGGGCGCGGGTCCGCGACATCTTTGCCGCGCCCGAGGCTGCGGTCTTTCTGGTGGGGACGGGGACGGCGGCGAATGCGCTTCTGCTGGCCACGATGGCGCGGCCCTGGGAGACGGTCTTCTGCGTGCCCATGGCGCATGTGCAGGAGGACGAATGCAATGCGCCCGAGTTCTTTAGCGGTGGCGCGAAGCTCACGCTGGTGGCCGAGCGGGATGCGAAGATCA
>JBEIDZ010000322.1:0-3792 GCA_040383215.1 Paracoccaceae bacterium
GCTCGACGGCGCGCTCGGGCCCCCGCCGGGCCCGCATTTCGTGATCGCGGGCAATGCCAACCTCGACCCCGCCGATGGTGAAGGGCTGCACGCGGCGATGGCCGCCCTCCTCGCCGATCCGCGGCTGACCGACCCCGCCCCGGCCAGCCTGGGCGCCGCGCAGGCCGCCGACCCGGGCCAGACTGGCGACCCCGCGCTGGACACCGCCGACTGGTCCGATGACGGGCCGGGCAACCTGCGTGTCAGCTACGTCCTGCCCTCCGCCGCCTGGAAGGTGACGGATGCGGGCGTCCTCTGGCCTGCCGCGGACGACCCCTCAGCCCAGCTGACGCCCGATGACCTTGCCGCCGCCGGCCCCCACCGGCTCGTCTGGGCGGAGATCAGCCGGTAACGCCGCCCTGACGACCTCGTCGATCCCGGTCGCCTCGAACCCGCGCAGAAGCGCGCTCAGCCGTCGCCCCGACAGGGTATGCGGCGTCGCGAAAAGATAGCGCATCTCGCTCAGCTCGCGCGCCAGTTCCCAGAACGGCGAGGCCAGCCGGAAGAAAAGCCACGGAAAGCCCACGATCCGGACCGGCCGCCCCAGCACGGCCTCCAGCCTTCCGCGCAGCTCGTTCAGCGTGAAGGCATGGCCCGCAAAGGGGATATCCTCGAACGTCGCCAGTCCGGCGCGCCGTTCGGCCAGGCCCACGGCGGCACGCGCCCAGTCGGGCAGATAGCAATAGGCCTGCATGACTGCCGGGTTGCCGGGTGCGGTCAACCGGCCCTTCCGGATCGCGCGCAGGTAGACCTGCTTGAGCATGTCGTCGTCGCCCTCGGGGTCGATGAAGTTGCCCGCCCGCAGGATGATCGTGCGGACGCCCGCATCGCGATAGGCCGCCTCCATCTCCTTCCGGATGCGCCCCTTGCGCGCAACCGGGCGCTGCGGCGTGGTCTCCGACCACTCCCCGCCCTGGTCGCCATAAACATAGACATTCCCGGGAACGATGACCGTCGCGCCGCTCGCGCGGGCTGCGGCGATGACCTCGGCCGTGATCTTCGGGATCAGGTCCGCCCAGTTGTGGTAATTGCGCGGGTTGAGCCCGTTGACGATGACATCGGCCCCCCTGGCCGCCTCCACCATGTCGGTGCCGCGCGTCCAGCGCCGCACTTCCCAGCCCGCCTCCGCGAAGGCGCGCGCCGCGTGCCGTCCGATCTTGCCGGACCCGCCCAGGATCAGCACCGTCCCGCCCATCGCAGGCGCCCCCCGATTGACCGCCGCCACCCCGCCGATAAGCGCCAGCCCGCCCCGGCGCAATCGGCCCGATGCGCGCGGCCCCTTTGCAGCGGCGCGGGCCGCGTGCGAGGGTCAACCGCGCAGTGACCGCAAAGGAATGCCCCGATGATCAAGGAACCCAAGGCCTATCCCGAACTGGCCGACCCGCAGCTGCGGCCGCGCTATTCGGGCGTCGCGACCTTCTTCCGCACGCCCCTGCGCGACGATCCCGCCGGCGTCGACATCGGCGTGATCGGCGTGCCCTTCGACGGCGGCGTGACCAACCGCACCGGTGCCCGCCACGGTCCGCGCGCGGTGCGCGAACAGACCACGCTCGTCCGCCGCGTCAACCAGGCCACGGGCATCAGCCCCTTCGACCTCGTCTCGGTCGCCGACCTTGGCGATGCCTGGATCGAGGCGCCCTATGAACTGACCGGCGCCCAGCGCGAGATCGAGGAGTTTTTCGCCCGCGTCGCGGCTGCGGGCACCACCACGCTCGCCGTCGGCGGCGACCATTCGATCTCGCTGCCGATCCTGCGCGCCATCGCCCGCGACGCGCCGCTCGGCATGGTCCATATCGATGCCCATTGCGACACCGGCGACGATTACCTCGGCTCGCGTTTCCACCACGGCGCGCCCTTCAGCCGTGCTGTCGAAGAAGGCCTGCTCGACCCCGCCCGGGTGATCCAGATCGGCATCCGCGGCTCGGTCAACCATGCCGCGATGTGGAAATTCAGCCATGACAGCGGCATGCGCGTCGTCCCGATGGAGGAACTCCACGACAAGGGCTGGCGCTGGGCCGCCGAAGAGGCGCAGCGCATCACCGCCGGCGGGCGCACCTATCTGTCGTTCGACATCGACGCGCTCGACCCCGTCTTTGCCCCCGGCACCGGCACGCCCGAATCCGGCGGCATCATGATGATCGAGGCCCAGCGCATGCTGCGCGCGCTCGCCGGGATCGACTTCGCCGGCGCCGACCTGGTCGAGGTCTCGCCCCCCTTCGACACCGGCACGATCACGGCCCAGAACGCGGCGAACATCCTCTTCGAAATCCTCTGCCTGCTGGCCCCCGCCATCAGGGCCCGCAGGTCTCGCCCGGCCGCGGCGGACAGCCCCGGCTGACCGCCCCTATCTCCGGCCCGACGGGGCCGCACATGCCGGCGAGGGTTGATTTCCCGCAGGCCGCGCAACACAAATCGGAAAGGCAGCGCAAGAGGAGACAGCACGCATGGGGCCGAACGCGAAAGGCGCGCTCCTGTCGCTCGCCGCCTTCGGCGTCTATGCCACACATGATGCCATCGTGAAGCTGATGGGGGCCAGTTATTCGCCCTTCCAGCTGATCTTCTTCTCGGTGCTCTTCTCCTTCCCGCTGGCCATGGGAATGATCATCCGCGACCCCCATCCCGGCACGCTGCTGCCCGCCCATCCCGGCTGGATCGCGATCCGCACCGTGGCGGGCGTGATCACCGGCTTCACCGCCTTCTATGCCTTCACCGTCCTGCCGCTTGCGCAGGTCTATGCCATCGTCTTTGCGACGCCCCTTCTCATCACCATCCTCGCCATCCCGATTCTCGGCGAACGGGTCCGCATCCGCCGCTGGCTGGCCGTGTTCGTCGGCCTCGTGGGCGTGCTCATCGTGCTCCAGCCCGGCCACGCGCCGCTCTCGCTCGGCCATCTCGCGGCGCTGACGGCGGCAGTGGGCGGCTCGGTCGCCTCCATCATCGTGCGCAAGATCGGGCAGGAGGAACGGCCCGTCGTCATCCTGCTCTATCCGATGATCGCCAACTTCATCGTCGCGGGCGTGATCCTGCCCTTCGTCTACCGCCCCATGCCGATCGAACATCTCGGCGTCATGGCGGCCATGTCCGTCATCAGCTGGGCCGGCGGCGTGATCATCATCCAGGCCTACAAGACCGCCGAGGCCGCCATCGTCGCGCCGATGCAGTATTCCCAGATCATCTGGGCCACAGCCTATGGCCTCATCTTTTTCAACGAAACGCTCGACCGGCCCACGATGGCCGGCGCGGCCATCATCATCGCCTCGGGCCTCTACATCGTCCTGCGCGAAAGCCGGACCGGCGCATCGGGCACGCGGCCCGTCCTATCCTCCAAGCCCCGGCCCGATACCGGCACTTCGCCCAAGCCCGGCCTGCTGGCCCGGCTTGCTCAGCTGAACCGCGAACCGGGCTGAGCCCGCATCAGCGCCCTTGCAAATCTCCCGGCGGAAGGCTACCCCCCGCCGCAGTCGGAGTGTAGCGCAGCCTGGTAGCGCACCTGCTTCGGGAGCAGGGGGTCGGAGGTTCGAATCCTCTCACTCCGACCATCCCCGCCCGCCTGTCACTCCGGCGCAACCGCGCCCAGCGTCGCGGCAAGCGTTCCCGCCCCGTCGGCGCGCTCGTCGCGGCCCGTCGTGCCGGGCAGCACCTCGAAACGCGGATCGAACGGGACCATCAGCGCGGCCAGCTTGCCCAGAATGCTGATGTCGCCCGCAAAGGTCACCTCGTCGGCGGCGATCAGGTCCTCGAAGGCGGCCTGAC
>JBEIDZ010000323.1:0-3780 GCA_040383215.1 Paracoccaceae bacterium
AGCTGGTCGGAGACAAAGCCGAGCGACCAGCGCTGGTTCGGCATCAGCGGCAGCGCCATCGGGGCCCGCGTGCCGATGGCCCGCTTGCGGCCTCCACGGCGACGGACATGCAGCCGTTCCTCGCGATAGATGCGGAACAGGCGCTTGTGGTTCACCTCGTGGCCTTCACGGCGCAAGAACACGTGCAGCCGCCGATAGCCGAACCGGCGGCGCACCCCCGCCAACTCCTTCAACCGTTCCCGCAGCACGGGATCATCCTGACGGGTCGCCTTATACCGCATGGTCATCCGGCAACAGCCGATCACTTGGCACGCCCGCCGTTCGCTCATCCCGTGCCCCGCCACCAGATGCGCGACCGGTTGCCGCCTTCCGGCGGGCGTCACCACTTTTTTCCAGGAGATCCTTCAGCGCCGCATTGTCGAGCATCGCATCGGCCAACAACCGCTTAAGACGGGCGTTCTCGTCCTCAAGCCCCTTCAGCCGCTTGGCCTCGCTGACATCCATGCCGCTATACTTTGCCTTCCATTTGTAGACGGTCGCATCGCTGACGCCGTGCTTGCGGCACAGATCGGCAACCGAAACCCCGGCCTCATGCTCCTTCAAAACACCGATGATCCGGTCTTCGGTGAACCTGCTGCGCTTCATCTCTGGTCCTCTAGGTTGGGCCAGAGTCTACATCAAACTGGATTAGGTGCAGGGGGCTACGTCACGACCCATCCCGCCCGTCCCTTGCGACCGGCAGGGGGCAGGTTAAGCGGGTTGCGCCAGACACCCGTCGGAGACGGCACCGTCCGTCATGGCGCATGGGCGACCCACTTCGCCCTTCGCCTTCGGTCTTCCGGCCCTGCGGGCATCAGCCTTGTGGCAGAGCCCGTCCGTCCGCCCCGAAAAGGCAGGCTCCCCCAAGGTCGAGGCGAAGCCCCACCGTCTCGCCGATCCTGACCGGCGCGTCGCCCCTGAGCTTGACCGTCAGTTTCTGTCCATCGCCGGCGACAAGATGCAGGATGCTCTCGTCGCCGAGATGTTCGACCAGGGTGGCAAGGCCGGTCAGCTGCGTCTCGTTTTCTTCCGCAAGCAGGAGGCGATCCGGCCGGAGGCCGAGCGTCACCGGCTCGCCCGCGCCCCTGCGGCCGCCAAGGACGATGCCGGACGGGAGCGTGACCCCTGCCGGCCCGAGCGTGGCCGGCAGGAGATTCATCGCAGGACTCCCGATGAAGCCTGCCACGAAGAGGTTGGCGGGGGCGTGGTAGACCTCGCGCGGGGTGCCGATCTGTTCCACCCGTCCCGCGTTGAGCACGACAATCCGGTCGGCCAGGGTCATCGCTTCGACCTGGTCATGGGTGACGAAGATCATCGTGGCCTGCAAATCATGGTGCAGGCGCGCGATCTGGCTGCGCATTTCGACCCTGAGCGCGGCATCGAGGTTCGACAAAGGCTCGTCGAACAGGAAGACCTCGGGCTTGCGGATGATCGCGCGACCGATCGCGACGCGCTGCCGCTGGCCGCCCGACATGGCCCCGGGCTTGCGCGCCAGCAGTTCGGTGATCTGCAGCATCGCGGCGGTTTCCCGCACGGACCGGGTCACCTCGTCGCGCGGCACGCCGGCGCGGCGCAGGCCGTAGGCCAGATTGTCGAAGGCCGTCATGTGCGGATAGAGTGCGTAGTTCTGGAACACCATCGCCACGCCGCGCCGTGCGGGCGGGGCTTCGGTCACGTCGCGGCCGGCGATTTCCACCCTGCCGTAGTCCACATCCTCGAGCCCCGCGATCATGCGCAGGAGCGTCGACTTCCCGCAGCCCGAGGGACCGACGAAGACCACCAGTTCCCCGGCCTCGACCGTCAGGTCGACGCCCTTGATGACCTCGACCGCGCCATAGAGCTTGCGCACGCCGCTGAGCCTGACCGCGCCCATCTATTTCAGTCCCGTGGTGGAGAGCCCGCGCTGGAAGAGGCGCTGGGTGAAGAGGAACAAGAGCACCATGGGCAGCGCTGTCAGGAGTGCGCCCATCATCGACGCCGCCCATTCGGCCGCGCGTTGCGACTGGAAGGTGAAGAGACCGACCGAGAGGGGCAGGTCCTCGCGCTCGCGCAGATAGACGAGCGGCAGGAAGAATTCGTTCCAGGTATAGACGAGCGCGAAGAGGCCCACGATCACCAGCGCCGTGCGCACCTGCGGCAGGACGATCTGCCACCAGATGCGGAATTCGGAGGCGCCGTCCAGCCGGGCGGCATCCATGAGTTCGCGCGGCACCCCCATGAAGAACTGCCGCAGCATGAAGATGAAGAAGGCATCGCCGAAGAGGAAGGGTGTGATCAGCGGCCAGTAGGTCCCGGTGAGGCCCAGTCTCGACCAGGCGATGTAGATCGGCAGGAAGGTCACGATGGTCGGCATCAGGAGTGCGCAGACCGTCAGGCCGAAGACGAGATCGCGGCCCCGCCAGCGCAGGCAGCCGAAGGCATAGGCCGCGAGCGAGCAGGACAGGACCACGAGCACCGCCACCGTTCCGGCATAGAAGACCGAGTTGAAGAACTGCCGCACGACGGGAAAGTCGTCGCGGGCGAGGAGCGCGGTGACGTTGTCCCACCGGATCGGGTCGGGAAACCAGGTGACCGGGTTCGAGAATATCTCGGCATTGGTCTTGAAGGCCGAAATGGCCATCCAGTAGAACGGCAAGAGAAAGATCGCGGAGATGGCCAGCATCAGCGCGTGGTAGCCCAGCATCCCCATCCAGCCCCGGCGCTGCGTCTTCATCGGCTCTCGCCCTCGTAATGCACCCAGCCCCGCGCAGTCCGGAAGATCAGGAGCGTGAGCACCAGAACCGCGGCAAAGAGCACCGTCGCCATCGCCGCCGCCAGCCCCATGTTGAAATAACGGAAGGCGGCCCGGTAGAGGACGACCATGTACATCAGCGTCGATTCGGCCGGTGTTCCAGTCGTGCCGCCGATCACGATCGCCTGGGTGAAGACCTGAAAGGAATAGATGATCCCGATCACGAGGTTGAAGAGGATCATCGGAGTGATCAACGGCAGTGTCACGAAGACGAGCTTGTGCCAGGCGCGCGGACTGTCAAGGTCGGCGGCCTCGGACACGTCGCGGGGGATGTTCTGCAACCCCCCGAGAAAGACCAGCGTCTCGACCCCGAGCGGCCAGAGACTGAGCAGGATGAGCGTCCAGAGCGCGACGGAGGGGTCGAGCAGCCAGTCGGGCGGGCTGAAGCCCAGCGCCTCGAGGATCACGTTCACCGGCCCGGCATTCGGCGTCAGCAGCAGCATGAAGACGACCGACCCCGCGACGGCGGGCATCAGGAACGGCAGGTAGAAGACCGTGCGATAAAAGCCCGAAAGCGCCGTCGCCCGGTTCAGGAGCAGCGCAAGCCCGAGCGCGAGGACGAGTTTCAGCGGCACCGAGATCGCCGCGTAGAGCAGGGTGTTCTGCGCCGAGCGCCAGAAGGCGGGGTCGGCCCAGAGCACCTCGTAATTCTGCATTCCCACCCATTTCGGCGGTCCGGTGATCTGGAACCTGGCCTGGGCGATGTAGAAAGTCAGGACCAGCGGGATCAGGACGAAGACCGTCATCCCCAGCATCCAGGGCAGGGCAAAGAGCACACCGGCCCGGGCCTCGCCGCGCCCGGCCCTGCGGTTGCGCCGGGGCGGTGGTCCCGCCCCGGTCAGGGTCGCCTCGTCCGGCATCAGCCCGCCAGCATCCGTTCCAGTTCTGCCTGCGTTGCCGCCTGCGCCTCGGCCAGGGCATCCTTGACCGTCGCCGCCTTGGTATAGATC
>JBEIDZ010000324.1:0-3762 GCA_040383215.1 Paracoccaceae bacterium
CTTCTATCAGCCGGTTTTGCAGGTCCGTCGGCTATGGAGACATCAAGGATCTCAAGGCGAGCCTGAAATCCGGTTCGGGCGAACCTGCCTGGCTGATCGGCGACAAGCTGCAAGAATTTCATCAGCGCAGCCTGATGGGCAACCGGCAACTGTCCATCGCGCTGGAAAGGGAAATCGCTGCCCTTACGGCGGTTTATGCCCTGGCTGTCGCCGCAGAGTTTGACCGTGTCGTGCAGCGCCTTGCCCATTGTCCGAAGGTCTTCGTTGCCGGGTTTCAGGCCGAGCGCGGGCATGGCGCGAGTTTGGCAAACAGCCTGCAATATCTGCGGCCCGGCGTGTTTCAGGTGGATGTTGCGGGGGGGCATTTTGCCGAAATCCTGCTGTCGGACCCGTCAAAGACCTGCCTCGTCGTTTTCGATGGACGGCGCTATTCGCGTCTGACGCGGGACCTTGCCTTCGCCGCCGAGGCACGCGGAATCCCGGTGACGCTGATCTCGGACCCCTATTGCAGTTGGGCACGCGGGAAAGTCTCTGAGATCCTGACCGTGCAGACGGACCTGAACCATTTCTGGGATGCGACATCGGCCATGAGCAGCCTGATCGGCCTTCTTGCCAACGGTGTCTTCAAGGTCCTTGGCGCCGCAGAAGTCGAGGCCCGCATGGAAAGCGTCAGCACACTTTACGACCAGTTCATCGGCCATGTCGGGAAGGACGAGCGCGCAAGTGCCTAAGGGCGAGAAGACACCTGAAAGGTTCTTGCATCCCGCCCGCGCCATGACGCCCCCTCCCGCCGTATCCTGAAAGACCGCCATGCCCTTCACCGTCCTATCCGCCGAATTCTTCACCGAAAACAACACGTTCAAGAAGGGACTGACAGAACTGCGCGACTTCCGGGCCGACACGCTTGCGCTGGGAAGTGCAGCGATTGACCTGCGCGGTTCAGCCGACAATACCGAACTTGCCGGATACCTTGCGGCGGCGGAAGAGCTTGGCTGGATCTTGATTCACACGGTTTCCGCTACCGCAGCCCCGGCGGGCCCGGTCTCACGCGAGGCCTTCGAGCATATTGCGGGGATCATCTGCGAAGCGGCGCGGGCGCGGAAGGGCCAGTTGGACGGCATCCTGCTTGGCCTTCATGGCGCACAGGTGGTCGAGTTCTGCGAAGACGGCGAGGGAGAGCTCTTGCGTCGCTTGCGCGAAATCGTCGGCCCCGACCTGCCAATTGCCGTGACGCTGGATCTGCACGCCAATGCCACGCAGGCGATGGTGGAACTTGCCCAGATCTGGGTCAGCTACAAGACCTATCCGCATGTCGACATTCGCCTTGCCGGGTACCGGGCCGCACACCTGCTTCATGCGACCATGGCGGGCCAGACACGTCCATCCACCCTGCGCAGCGCGCCGCCGATGCTTGAGGAGGCGACCTCGGGCCGTTCGGACACGGGGCCGATGGTGGCCGCATATGACCGCGCCCGCACAGAGGAGACAGAGCCTGGCATCCTTTCTGTTTCCCTCAACGCAGGCTTCGCCGAGGCTGACATCCGCGAGGCCGGGCCAAGCGTGCTTGTCACCTTCGACCGCGCGATACCAGGGGCCGAGGTGCGCGCGGCGGAAATTGCCGATGCCCATGCCCGCGCAATCTGGGAGGCGCGACACATCAGCGGCAACGACTACCTGACCGTCGAAGAGGCCGCCCGAATTGCCAAGGGTGTCGACGCAAGCCAGGGTCCGCTTGTCATTGCGGATTATGCAGACAATCCAGGCGCCGGGGCCTATGGCGATGCAACCAACCTTCTGCGCGCCCTTCTGCAGGCTGGGGTGACCAACGCCGCCTTCGCCCCGATGGTCGACCCCGCGCTGGCGGAGGAATTGCATCGCCATCGCGAGGGCGAGGTTGTGACCGTCGATCTGGGCGGCAAGAACGATCCGGGCTTCGGCGGCGGGCCGCTACGGCTATCGGGGCGGATCATGAAGCTGTCGGACGGCGCCTTTCGCGGCGATGGTCCGATGCTGGGAGGGCTCCAGCGGTCCTATGGTACGACGGCGGTGCTACGGGTGGACGGGGTCGATATTCTCGTCGTTACCGAGCCCGAACAGCTGCTGGACCGGCAGCAACTGGCGGCATTTGGCATAATGCCTTTGGAAAAATCGGTTCTGGCGCTGAAGAGCATGCAGCACTTCCGCGCGGCCTTCGAACCCATCGCGGGCAGGGTCATCGTCTGCGACAGCGGCGCACTGGCCACCCCCGATCTGACGAGAAAGCCCTATCGCAAGGTGCGGCGGCCGATCTGGCCGCTTGATCCGGAAACTGTTTACTCAGGGGGCGAGACATGACCCGGATCGATCCAGTCGACCTTTCGGCGCGGCTCATCCGCTGCCCCACCGTCACACCTGTCGAAGGTGGAGCGCTGCAACTGCTTGAGGCCCTGCTGGCATCATGCGGCTTTGAATGCCGTCGGGTTGACCGCAACGGCATTGCCAACCTCTTCGCGCGCTGGGGTCAAAAGGGTGCCGCGCGCACATTCGGCTTCAACGGTCATACCGATGTGGTGCCGGTGGGCGATGCAGCGGCATGGACTCATGACCCGTTCGGTGGACAGATCGTCGACGGGGAGCTTTGGGGCCGTGGGGCGACCGACATGAAGACGGGCGTTGCGGCCTTTGCCGCGGCGGCGGCAGATTTCGCCCGGCAGACCAGACCGGGCGACGGGGCGATCATCCTGACCATCACTGGCGACGAGGAAGGCATCGGCGCCGATGGCACGCGCGCTATCCTCGACTGGATGGAGACAGAAGGCGAGCGGATGGATGTCTGCCTAGTCGGAGAACCGACATGTCCAGAACGTCTGGGCGACATGATCAAGATCGGCCGACGTGGGGCCCTGATGGCCCGGATCACCGCCGCCGGAATTCAGGGCCATTCCGCCTATCCCCACCGCGCGAAGAACCCCCTGACGGCGCTGGTCCGGCTACTGGATCGGTTGGCCAGTCATGAGCTTGACAGGGGCACCGCGCATTTCGACCCTTCGACCCTGGCCATCACCACGATCGACACGGGCAATGCAGCGGACAACGTGATCCCCGCCCGGGCCGTGGCCAAGGTCAACATCCGCTACAACGATGCGCATTCGTCCTCCAGCCTCGATGCCTGGTTGCGCGGCGAAGCGGCACGGGTGACCGCAGAATCCGGCGTCAGCTTCGACATTGCGCTGGAGGTCTGGGGAGAGAGTTTTGTTACCCAGCCCGGCCCCTTGGTCGAGCTGGTCGCAGGGGCCGTCAAGGCCGAGACCGGCCTTTCACCCGAACTTTCGACCACGGGCGGCACCTCGGACGCGCGCTTCATCCGGGCACATTGTCCGGTTGTGGAATTCGGCCTTGTCGGCAAGACCATGCACCAGGTCGATGAAAGGATCGAGGTGGACCAGATCATCGGTCTGACGGCGATCTATGGGCGGATCCTGCGGAACTATTTCGGGAAGGCGGCCCCGAATGATGCGCAATCGCTTTGACGGGCAGGGGGTAAAGAAATGGATCTGGGTTTGAAAGGCAGGACGGCGGTGGTCTGTGCCTCCAGCAAGGGGCTCGACAAAGCCTGTGCGACGGCGCTGGCCGCCGAGGGGGCGGATGTTGTTGTCAACGGTCGAAATCCTGAAACCGTCGCGGCGGCGGTGAAGGAGATCAAGGCCCTGGCCGAGGGGCGCGTGATCCCGGTCGTGGCGGACGTCACGACTGTAGACGGGCGCGCGCTGCTGCTTCAGCCCA
>JBEIDZ010000325.1:0-3760 GCA_040383215.1 Paracoccaceae bacterium
CCAGGCTGATCGTGAACGTGATCAGCAGCGACGAGATGATCCCCGGCATGACCAACGGCAGGATCACCAGCCGGAACGCGCCCCAGCGGTTTTCGCCCAGGTCCATCGCCGCCTCCTCCATCGCCGGGTCAAGGTTCTGGAAGGCCCCGTTCAGGATCGCGATGGAAAACGGCGTGCAGATCAGCGTATGCGCGAGGATCACCGTCCAGCTTGACGGGGTCAGCCCCAGCACCTGCACAAAGATCACCAGCAGCGCGACCGCGATGATGATCTCGGGCAGCACCAGCGGCAGCATGACAAAGCCCAGCATCGCCCCCTTGCCGCGGAACTTCGCCATCGCCCCCGCCCGGGCAGCCAGAATCCCCAGGATCGTCGCAAAGATCGACGTGCAGACCGCGATGAAAAGCGAATTCTTCACCGCATTGATCAGCGCCGTATTCTCCGAGAGCGCCGCGAACCACCTGGTCGAAAAACCTTCGAGCGGGAAGGCGATGATCGAGCCCGAGTTGAACGCAAAAAGCGGCAAGAGAATGATCGGCGCGTACAGGAACAGCAGATAGACGACCGTATAGACACGCAGCCCGCTTCCCTTCCTCACGACCGCCCCCTCAGGTTCTTGCGGTTGAGAAAGACGAACACAAGGCTCACCCCCGCCACCATCAGCATCGCCACGAGGGCCAGCGCCGCCCCCAGCGGCGCATTGTTGAGCTGCAGGAACTGCGTCTGGATCATGTTGGCAACCAGCTTGCCCCCTGCCCCGCCCAAGAGCTCGGGCGTCACGTAATCCCCGATCGTCGGAATGAAGACGATCAGCACCGCCGCCACGATGCCGGGAACCGACAGCGGCAGCGTCACCCGCAGGAAGGTCGTGATCTTGTTCTCGCCCAGGTCCTGGCTCGCCTCAAGGAGCGACCGGTCGATCTTTTCCAGCGCGACAAAGATCGGCAGGATCGCAAAGGGCGCATAGGCATGCGCCAGCGTCACCACCACTGCACCCACGTTGTAGTTGATCGCCTGCAGGGGCTCGTCGATGATCCCCAGTCCCATGAGCCCCGAATTGATCACCCCGTTGAAGCCCAGGATCACCTTCCAGAGGAACACGCGGATCAGATAGGAGGTCCAGAACGGGATCGTGATGAGAAAGAGCCAGAGCGACTTGCGGCTCGGCTCGACATGGAAGCTCACGAAATAGGCCACCGGATAGGCCAGCAGCACCGTGATCGCCGTCACCGAAAGCGACACGAGCAGCGACCGCCAGAGCAGCGCGCCAAAGATCGGCTCGGTCGCCACCCTGCGGTAATTCTCGAGCGTGAAGGTCCGGTCGATCTCGGTGAAATCCTGCGTCCAGAAACTGAACAGGAACACCGCCAGAAGCGGGACAGCCAGCAGCAGAACCGCATAGGCAAAGGGCGGCAGCGTCAGGAAAAAGGCCCGCGCCCCGTCCGGACTGTTGAAACGTTCCCTCGCCATGCCCCTGCGCCGTCCGTCACCCTCTTGCCGTAGCGGATGCTTCAACGCTGTGCCGCAAAGATCAACTCAAAAAGCCGCCCCTCCCTGCAGCACGGCCACGGATGGGGCCGAAATGCGTCGCCAGACCCGGCCTCCGCCACGAAAAAGGGCGGACCGCAAGGCCCGCCCTCCGTCTCTTTCCTGCCGTTCTCAGCGCTTGGAGAACTGGAAGGACCGGCGCGCCTTGCGCCTGCCGTACTTCTTCCGCTCGACCACCCGGCTGTCGCGGGTCAGGAACCCGGCCGCCTTGAGCGCGGGGCGCAGCGTCGGATCGTAAAGCTGCAACGCCTTGGAAATGCCATGCTTGACCGCCCCGGCCTGGCCCGACAGCCCGCCGCCCGCGACCGTGGCATGCACATCGAACTGCCCCGACACGCCCGCCACGCTGAAGGGCTGGCGCAGGATCATCTGCAGCACGGGACGCGCGAAGTAATCCGCCATCGCCTTGCCGTTCACCGTGACCTTGCCCGATCCCGGCTTGATCCAGACACGGGCAACCGCATCCTTGCGCTTGCCGGTGGCATAGGACCGCCCCAGCGCATCGCGCACGGGTTCGCGCGGTGCGGGCGCAGGCGCGGCGGGCGGCGCAACCGGCATGCCGGCCGCAGCACTCAGTTCATCCAGCGATCTGATCTGTTCGGCCATGATTACGCGGTCCTCGTGTTCTTCGGGTTCATCGACCGGACATCCAGCACCTCGGGCTTCTGCGCCGCCATGTTGTGCTCGGCCCCGGCAAAGATGCGCAGATGCGTCATCTGCCGGCGCGACAGCCGGTTGCCGGGCAGCATCCGCTTCACCGCCAGTTCGATTACGCGCTCGGGATGCTTGCCCTCGAGGATCTGGCCGATGCTGCGGGACTTGATCCCGCCGGGATATCCGGTGTGCCAGTAATGGCGCTCGTCGCGCTTGTTGCCGGTGATCTGCACCTTGTCGGCATTGATCACGATCACGTTGTCGCCCATGTCCATGTGCGGCGTGAAGGTCGGTTTGTGCTTGCCGCGCAGACGCATGGCGATGATCGAGGCAAGCCGGCCCAGAACGACACCCTCGGCGTCGATCAGGATCCACTTCTTCTCGATATCCGCCGGAGTAGCGGTAAAGGTTTTCATCGGTCCACCAGTGTTGCAGGGGCGACGCTGCCGCCCTGTCTCGGGATGGCGCGCTTATACGGGGCTTTCCTGCCGCGTCAAGCACCGCCCTGCAGCTTTCCGGTCAGAAAAACAGCGACTTGCAGCGGGGGTATCCAGATACCTCATTCCGGACGCTCTGGACAGTCCCGCATGTCCGCGACAGTGTCGGCACAGGGGGCGGAGGGCCGAAGATGATTGAAACCGAACTCCACGGCCGCGTGGCGCGGCTCACTCTGGCCGATCCGGCCCGGCTCAACGCGCTCTCGGTCGCGATGCTCGACGCGCTCGGGGCGGAACTCGCGCGGCTTGCCGCCGACCCCGCGGTCAAGGTCGTGGTGCTCGCCGCCTCCGGCAAGGCCTTCTGCGCCGGCCATGACCTGCGCGAAATCGCGGCCGCCCGCGCCGCAGCCGATGGCGGCGCGGCCGCCCATCGCGACCTCTTCGACCGCTGCGCCCGCGTCATGCTGGCCCTCCAGGCCCTGCCCCAGCCGGTGATCGCCGAAGTGCAGGGCGCCGCTGTCGCCGCGGGTTGCCAGCTTGTCGCCTCCTGCGACCTCGCCGTCGCCGCCGACAGCGCGCGCTTCGGCGTCAACGGCGTCAATATCGGCCTCTTCTGCTCGACCCCCATGGTCGCCCTGACCCGCGCCATCCCCCGCAAGGCCGCGTTCGAGATGCTGACGACCGGCCGCATGATCGGCGCCGAAGAGGCGCGCTCGCTCGGCCTTGTCAACCGTGTCGTGCCCTCTGCCGAGCTTGCCCCCGCCACCATGGCGCTCGCGGCCGACATCGCGGGCAAGCTCGGCCGCGCCCTGCGCATCGGCAAGCAGGCCTTCCACGCCCAGGCCGAAATGACCCTGGCCGAGGCCTATGCCTATACCGGCGCCGTCATGGTCGAAAACCTCTCGGACCGTGACACCGCCGAAGGCATCGCGGCCTTCCTCGCCAGGCGCCCGCCCGACTGGCCGCCCGGCGCCTGATGGATCAAAGGCCGTAAAGCCCCCCGAACTTCGCCTCGAGGTACCCCAGAAGCGGCCCCTCGTCCGGCGCGGACCCGACCGCCCGCGCGATCACTTCCGCGGGCTCGAACAGCCCGCCATGTACCTGCACGGCGGCCCGCAGCC
>JBEIDZ010000326.1:0-3756 GCA_040383215.1 Paracoccaceae bacterium
GGCTGACCGTGCTGCCGCTGGCGGCGCGTGTGCTGGGGGCGCTGGCCAACTGGCTGGAGGATTTCACCGGCGAGAAGCTGGAGCTGCGGCCCGATCAGGATCAGGTCTCGGCGCTGGCCGTCGAGCGCGATGCGCAATGGTCGCGGGTGGCGTCGGCGGATTTCCTGACGGCGGAGGAGAAGCGGCGGCTTCTCGGTCTGCCGCCGCTTTCGCTTGGTCCGGAGGCGCGCGATGGCGGATGACCAGGGCCGTTTCGGGGCGCCCTTTGCCTGCGCGCCGGGGATGCGGCTTGAGGCGCATGAGCGGCTTTCGGCGCTGCAGTTTGCGCGGCTGACCGAAGAGATCGATCGGGTCGAGGTGCTGGTCGAGCGGATCGAGAAGCGGCTCTGGCTTGCCGTCTATGGCGTGGTCGCGCTGATCCTGGGTCAGGCCGTGCAGTCGCTGATCCAAATGGGACCCTGAGGAGGGATGATGCAACTGGAGCACAAGTTCTGGCGGCCCGAGGGCGGCGTGACGGTGAGCGAGGGGGCGGTGATTTCCGGCTATGCCTCGGTCTTTGGCGCGACCGATCAGGGCGGCGATGTGGTCGAGCGGGGAGCCTATGCGGCCTCGCTCAGGCGGACCGAGGCAGCGGGCGGGCGGGTCAAGATGCTGTGGCAGCATGACCCGGCGCGGCCGATCGGTGTCTGGGACGAGGTCCGCGAGGACGAGCGCGGGCTGTGGGTCAAGGGCCGCATTCTGACGGATGTCGTCCAGGGGCGGGAGGCCGCTGCGCTGGTGGAGGCTGGCGCGATCGACGGGCTGTCGATCGGATACCGGACGCTCAAGGCCCACAAGGACGATGCGGGGCGGCGCCGGCTGAGCGAGGTGGAACTGTGGGAAGTGTCGCTTGTCACCTTCCCGATGCTGCCCGAGGCGCGGGTTGCGGCCAAGGGCGACGATGGCGGAACGCTGGAATTGCGCGCCCTGGCAGAGGTCTTTCGCCGTGCCGGGCGGGAGTTGGCGGAAATGCTGGAGAAGGGGATGGGTCGATGACGGAAGGTATGGCCGCGTCCGGGGAGAGCCAGTCCCCGACGTTGGAACTAATCACGGCGATGGCAGGCTTCGTGCGCGAATTCAAGGGCTTCGCGGACGGAATACAGGTGAAGCTTCAGGAGCAGGATGAACGCATGATGAAACTGGACAGAAAGTCGATGCTGGCGGGGACGCGTCCGCAGCTGGCCGTGGCGGCCGAAACCGAACCCCCGCATCAGAAGGCATTCGCGGCCTATCTGCGGTCGGGTGACGACGAGCCGCTGCGCAACCTCGAAGTCGAGGGCAAGGCGCTGAGCATCGCGGTGGCGGCGGATGGCGGGTTTCTTGTCGCGCCGCAGATGGCGGACACGATTCAGGGCGTTCTCTTTGCGTCGTCGTCGATCCGCTCTGTTTCGACGGTCGTGAATGTCGATTCCGTGGCCTATGACGTCCTTGTCGACCGTACCGAGGCTGGTGCCGGCTGGGCGACCGAAGTCGCGGCGACGACCGAGACCAGCACGCCGATGATCGACCGGATATCGATCCCGCTGCACGAGCTTTCGGCCTTGCCCAAGGCATCGCAGCGTCTGCTGGACGATACCGCCTTCGACATCGAGAGCTGGCTGGCGGCCCGGATCGCCGAGCGGTTCGCACGGGCGGAGGCGACCGCCTTTGTGAGCGGGAATGGCGTCGACAAGCCGCGGGGTTTCACCGACTACCCCAAGGTGACCAATGCGACCTGGACCTGGGGAAACATCGGTTACATCGCTTCGGGCAACGCGTCCGCGCTGACGACGACCGATCCGCTGGTGGACCTGATCTATGCGCTGGGTGCCGATTATCGCTCCGGGGCGACCTTCGTGATGAACTCGAAGACCACGGGCGTGATCCGCAAGCTCAAGGATGCGGACGGGCGCTATCTGTGGTCTGACGGGTTCGCCGCCGGCGAACCGGCGCGGCTCCTAGGCTATCCGGTGCTGGTTGCCGAGGACATGCCGGATATCGCGGCGAATTCGCATCCCATCGCCTTCGGCAATTTTGCGCGCGGCTACACCATTGCCGAGCGTCCCGATCTGCGCGTGCTGCGCGATCCGTTCTCGGCCAAGCCGCATGTGCTGTTCTACGCCTCCAAGCGGGTCGGCGGCGCGGTGAGCGACTTCGCGGCGATCAAGCTGCTGCGGATCGCAACGGCCTGATTTCTCCTTGCGGGCGGGGAAAAGGGCCCCGCCCGTACGGACCGGGGGACAGAGCGGAGACAGAATGATGCTGGTCGAGGAAACGGGTATACCTGATGCGGCGGTGCCGGTGGCGCGCCTGCGCGAGCATCTGCGGCTGGGCACGGGGTTCAGCGAGGATGGCCTTCAGGACCCGGTGCTGTCCGGGTTTTTGATGGCAGCGATGGCGGCGATCGAGGGCCGGACCGGCAAGATCCTGATCGCCAGGGATTTTGTTTTCATGCGCAGGGGCTGGGCCGGGCATGATCGCCAGCCGCTTCCTGTTGCGCCGGTCCGTACGGTGACCGAGGTCGGGATCGCCGACGGGAGCGAAGCGGTGGCCCTGCTTCCGGTCGGTTCGTGGCGGCTTGTGAAGGATGCTCACCGGCCCGAGGTGATTGCGGTGGGGAGTGTTTTTCCGACGGTGCCCGAGAAGGGTGAGGTGCGGATCCGCTTTCGCGCCGGCTTTGGCGATGAGTTTTCCGCGGTCCCGGCGGACCTGCAGCAGGCGGTGCTGCTGCTGGCTGCGCATTACCATGAATTCCGGCACGAAACCGGACTGGGCCAGGGCTGCATGCCCTTTGGCGTGACCGCCCTTCTTGAGCGGTTCCGTGTCATTCGTGTCGGGGGCGGGGCATGATGCCGCCGGTCCTGGGCCGCAGGCTGATCCTTGAGAATGCCGGCCGGGTTCCGGACGGCGGGGGCGGGTTTGTGGAGTCATGGCTTCCGCTTGGTCAGCTTTGGGCCGAGGTCCGGCCGGGGCGGGGGAGAACAGCGGAAGGCGAAGGCGTGGTGCTGTCGCAGGTTCCCTGGCGGATTACCGTCCGGGCCGCGCGACCGGGGTCGGCGGCGCGGCCGGTTGCCGGACAGCGATTCCGCGAAGGGCTTCGCATCTTCCGCATCCTGTCCGTCGCCGAAGCTGACGCTGGCGGGCGTTATCTGACCTGTGAGGCAGACGAGGAGACATCGGCATGAGCTATGCCCTGTCCGGAGTATTGCAGGCGGCCGTCTACGGACGGCTGAGCGGGGATGCAGCCCTGAGCGCGTTGATCGGCGGTGCGATTTTCGATGCCGCCCCGCCGGGGGTGCTTCCCAAGCTTTATCTGTCGCTTGGACCGGAGGTTGTGCGGGACCGTTCCGACGTCACGGGCGCCGGCGCCGAGCACGAGTTCACGGTGTCGGTGATTTCGGACGAGGCCGGCTTTGCCGGGGCAAAGGCCGTTGCGGCGGCCGTTTCGGACGCCCTTGCCGATGCGGAGCTTGTCCTGGCGCGGGGGCGGCTTGTCGGGCTGTGGTTCCTGCGGGCCAAGGCTGCGCGGGTTGGTACGGGCGAGCGGCGCCGGATCGATCTGATCTTTCGGGCACGGGTCGAAGACAACTGAGTTTCAATCCATCAGGAGGACGTGGACATGGCGGCCCAGAACGGCAAGGATCTGTTGATCAAGATTGACATGAACGGCGAGGGGCTGTTCGAGACGGTCGCGGGGCTGCGGGCCACGCGGATCAACCTGAATGCGGCATCGGTCGA
>JBEIDZ010000327.1:0-3751 GCA_040383215.1 Paracoccaceae bacterium
AGGACTGGGACGAGAACCCCTATCCGGCGCTGGGCCGGGCGGCCTGTGCGGCGCGGGGGGCAGACTTTGCGCTGGACACGGCGGGGGACGGGACGGGCGCGCTGACGGGGAGGCAGAAGGGCGGGGTCGGCTCGGCCGCGGCCGTGCTGGAGAGCGGGGTGACGGTGGGCGCGCTGGTCGTGGCCAACCCGGTGGGCAGCGTCACGACGCCAGGCGAGCGGCATTTCTGGGCCGCGCCCTTCGAGATGGGGAGCGAATTCGGCGGCCTGGGACCCGATCCGCGGGGCGGGTTGACCGGCCCTTACGAGAGCCGCAAGGCGTTGTTGGCGCAGGGAAATACGACGATTGCCATCGTCGCGACGGATGCGCGGCTGTCGAAGGCGGACTGCCAGCGGATGGCGGTGACGGCCCATGACGGGATCGCGCGGGCCATCGTGCCGGCGCATACGCCCCACGACGGCGACCTGGTCTTTGCCGTGGCGACCGGGGCGCGCGAAGCCGGCGGGATGGACCTGTTTCACATCGGTACGGCGGCGGCGCAGTGTCTGGCCCGGGCGATTGCGCGGGCGGTGTTTTGCGCCACTCCGGCCCCAGGCGACCCCCTGCCCTGCTGGACCGGCTGACCCCCTGCCGCACGGTGAAACGGAGCCCTCGAGCGGCAAAACGGCACGTCGGTATTGCGTCGGTATTGCGTCGGTATTGCGTCGGTATCGCGTCGGTGCGGAATCGCGGGGTTTGACGGCAGCTCAGCCCGGGCCGGGGCTGCCGTCGGGGCGGTTTCGGTTAGCGCCAAGCCGAGGTTCGGTGCCGGCCCGAAGACGGGCCATGTTGCCGCCGTGGCGGACGTAGACGATGATCGCGAGCAGGGCGGTGACCAGGAAGAAGCGCCCTTCGCCCAGGGCGAAGGCCCAGACCGGGGCAAAGCCGGCGGCAGCGATCCCGGCAAGCGAGGAGTAGCGGAAGACCGCGGCAACAACGGCCCAGGTTGCACAGGCCGCAAGCCCCAGCGGCCAGGACAATGCGGCCAGAACGCCCAGCAGGGTGGCGACGCCCTTGCCGCCCCGGAAGCCGAGCCAGACGGGGAAGCAATGGCCGATGAGGCTGGCGAGGGCCGCATATTGTGCCGCGCCTTCGCCGGCTGCCCACCGGGCAAGCAGCACGGCCACGGCCCCTTTGCCTGCGTCCAGAAGGAAGGTGGCCAGCGCGGCGCCCCGTGAGCCGGTCCGCAGGACATTGGTAGCGCCGATGTTGCCCGAGCCGATGCGGCGCAGGTCGCCGAGCCCCAGCGCACGGGCGATGAGAAGCCCGAAGGGAATGGAGCCGAGCAGGTAGCCGGCAAGGGCCCAGAAACCCGGCGAGGACAGGCTGGACTGGAGTGCTGACATCAGGTCTCTCCCCATATGCGGGTGCCGCCGATCCAGGTGCCGTGGATACGGCCCTGGAGGCGGGCAAGGTCGAAGGGCGTGTTGCGCGACTTGGATTGCAGCGTGGCGCGGTCGAGCACAAAGGGGCGGTCGGGATCGAAGAGCACCAGATCGGCCGGCGCCCCGCGCGCGAGGCGCCCGGCGGGCAGGCCGAGCCTGCGGGCAGGGTTGAGCGCGATGGCGCGGAAAACCTGGGGCAGTGTGAGATGGCCCGCGTGATAGAGCCGCAGCACCGCGGGCAGCAGCGTTTCGAGCCCGACGGCGCCGGTCGCCGCCTCCTCGAACGGCAGGCGCTTGCTTTCTTCGTCCTGGGGCGTGTGGAAGGAGGCGATGACGTCGATCAGGCCGGAGGCCACGGCCTCGACCATGGCCATGCGGTCATCTTCGCTGCGCAGGGGGGGCGTGAGCTTGAAGAAGGTGCGATAGTCGGCGAGGTCGAATTCGTTCAGCGTCAGGTGATGGATCGAGACGCCGGCGGTGACATCGAGCCCGGCCTGGCGGGCCCGGTCGAGCGCGGGAAGCGCGCGCGCAGTGGTGATCTGGTCGGCGTGGTAACGGGCGCCGGTCAGTTCCACCAGAGCGAGGTCGCGATCGAGCGCCATGCGTTCGGCCAGCGGATGCACGGCGGGCAGGCCCTTGAGCGAGGCAAACTTGCCCGCGGTCGCGACCGCACCGTCGGACAGGTCCGGGTCCTGGACATGGGCCACGACCAGCGCGCCGAGGCCGCGGGCATAGCTGAGAGCGCGGGCAAAGACGCGGCTGTCGGCCACGACGCGGAAGGCGTCGGAAAAGGCAACGGCGCCGGCATCCCTGAGAAAGCCGATCTCGGTCATCTCGCGCCCGTCGCGGCCCTTGGTCAGCGCGGCCATGGGCACGACGCGGACGAGGCTGTCGGCGCTGGCCCGGCGGGCGACGAATTCGAGCACTTCGGGCGTGTCGATGGCCGGCGAGGTGTCGGGGCGGGTGACGATGGTGGTGACCCCGCCGGCAGCGGCGGCGCGCCCGGCAGAGCGGAAGCTTTCCTTGTGGCGTTCGCCGGGTTCGGACACCTTGACGCCCCAGTCGATGATGCCGGGGGCCAGGCAGAGGCCGCCGGCATCGAGGCTTTGGGCAAAGCGGTCGAGCGTTTCGGGGGCAGAGGGCAGGATGTCGGCGATCAGCCCGCCGTCGATGACCAGCGCGCCGGGGGTGAGGGTGCCGGCCTCGGGGTCGATCAGGCGGGCGTTGAGGATGATCTGTGCCGACATGCCGCGCCGCCGTGCCCCTGCTACCCCGCCTGAGCTATACCCGGCGGCGGGCGCGAGGCAAGGGCAGGGCGCCCCCTGCCCCGTCGCCTGTCACTTGGGAAAGACGTAGGTCACGACGGCGCGCAGGCCCCAGCCTTCTGGGCCGTTGTCGGGCGCCTCGGCCCAGTAGCGCACGCCCGCCACGAAGGAGACGGGCTGGCCGAAGACGGGCATGAGCTGCGCCACGGTCGCGTTGATCGGCACGGTCCACTGGTCGTTGGTCCAGTCATAGGTGCTTTCGGTATTGAGCGCGAAGGTGGTCGCCGTCGGCGTGGTGTAGCTGATGAAGGGCTGGATGAAGCTGACCGATTTTTCACCGAGCGTGTCGTTGTCGGTGAAGGTCCAGAGATGGTTGGCCAGCGCCCCTACGGTGAGGGGACCCGTGACGCGCAGCGCGACCGCGGTCGGGCCCGCGGCCCATTGGTCGAGCCCGAGGCCATCGGTCGCGGTCGGAAAGGAGATGACCGGGCCTGCGCCCCAGATCAGCCCGCCGGCGGTGGGCGCCTTGGGCGAGAAGAAGAAGCTTTGCACCACGTTGCCGACACCCTGCAGGTTGGGGTCGCCGGGGGACAGGCCTTCCTGCCAGGTGACGGGGATGATGGTGCGCGAGATCAGGTTCCAGTCTTCCGAGATGCTGAAGGGCAGCACCGGCTGGATGTTGAGGGTCTGGCGCGAGACGTCGTTCGGGCCGATCCCTTCGTCGATGTTGAACTGGAGCGGGACCGAGATCAGGTTTGCGACGGGGTTGGAGAGCTGCTGGGCAAGGTCGCTTTGCTCGGCCGAGGCGACCGTCGCGACGGCGAGGCATAGGCCGGTCAGGACGAAGGGGTGGCGCATGGCTGTGCTCCGGCTGGTTGTTACCTGCTGCAGTCATGGACCCTTCGCCATGGCATGGCAAGGGGGGTGCCGTTGCGTCAGCCGGCAGCCTCGGCGGCGGCGCGGCCGCGGGCGGCGCGCAGGTTGCGCGCGACAAGGTCCATCGCGGCCATGCGGACGGCGACGCCCATCTCGACCTGGGTCTGGATGACCGAGCGGTTGATG
>JBEIDZ010000328.1:0-3722 GCA_040383215.1 Paracoccaceae bacterium
CCCCACGAAACAGCGAAGCTGACACCACGTCATCGCAAAAGGCTCTCACCCCCCGCTCGTGGCGCTGATATGCAAGTCAGTCCATCGTACATACGACAAACCGCCCGCATATCCCTTCATCTCATCACAATGTCAAAAAGCCACAAAAACAAGACCCAGCGTTACACCATCTTTGCGACAGTGCAGATCGCAAGGCCTGTTTCTGATCTTGCCGCATTCATCCATCGTCACCGATGATTCATCCGGCAATGGGGCGTCTCTACAGCGAGACCTTGGGGGCTGCAAGGGGATTCGTCAGGCTTTTTCGCGGCTGGACGCGATTGCGCGATCCACATCCGTAACGAGAGAGACTCAAGAGCCGGACTGTCTTGGCGACCCCCGTAAATCGAAACTCGAAGAACGGGCCCGTGGCTGGCCAGCGGAAGCTGGCGATCCGGAGCTTGCAATGAAACAAAGCCCGGGGGGCCTAGCCCCGGGGCCGTGCCGCATGCTGGAACGCCGTGAGTCAGTGCAGTTTCGCTTCAACGACCGATATCGCCTCGTCGATGAGCCGGTTGCCGCGGGCGGCCGTCATCTGGCCGGCGATCAGGTCCTGGGCAGCGGCGACCGCGATGATCACCGCGCGGTCCTTCACGTCACGCAAGGCCGCGGCTTCGGCACTGGCGATCTGTTCCTCCGCAGCAGCGATGCGGCGGGCGACCGAGACGCGAATCTCTTCCTTGGCGGCGGCTGCGGCGCGCGCTGCCTCTTCCCTCGCGTTCTCGACGATCCGGTCCGCCTGGGCCTGCACCTCACGCTGCTTGCGCTCGTAGCCCGCCAGCAGGGTCTGTGCCTCCTCGCGCAGGGCGCGCGCCTCGGCCAGTTCGGCGCGGATCGTCTCGGCCCGCTTGTCGAGAAGGTTGCCGATCAGGGCCGGCACCCGGAAATAAAGCAGGATGCCAAGAAAGACGAGAAAGGAGATCAGGACGATGAAGTCGGTATTGGCCAGCGACAGGAAAGGCTTGTCGCCCGCAGCCATGGCAGGCGCTGCGGTGACGGCAAGGATGGCGGTCAGAACGTGCTTCATCATGCTCATCCCTTCATCCGCGCCGCGACGGCGGCCCGGATCGCCGCATCCTCGGCGCTCGCGCCAAAGCTCCTGACAATCTCGTCGGCTGCGTCGCGCGCAACTTCCGCGACGCTCTGCACCGCCTGATCGCGGATCGAGCCGAGCACCTTCTCGCTTTGTGCCGTACGTGCGGAAATCTGCAAATCCGCCCGGGCAAGTTCGGCGTCAAGCTCGGCCTGCATCTCGGCCTTGGCGGCGGCGATGATCCGCCCGGCCTCGGACCGGGCATCGGCAAGCGCCTTGTCATAGGCGGCCTCGGCCGCCCTGGCCCGGTCACGCAGGTCTTCTGCTGCGGCAAGGTCATCGGTGATCGTGTCGGCCCGTTCGGCCAGAACCGCGCCGATACGGGGCACGGCCATCCGCGTCACGATGAAGTAGATCGCCAGAAGCGTCAGGACCAGCCAAAAGATCTGGTTGGGAAAGGTCGAAAAGTCGAGCTGCGGCATTCCCGCGCTCGCCCCTTCGGCCGCATCCGTCTCGGTTGCCATCGCGTCCCTCGCAAGCCGTCACATTCACCGGACGACGGACTGGATCGCCGCCCGGCCTGGGGTGAGAAGGTCCGCGTCAGACCGCAAACATCAGGAGCAGCGCGACGAGGAAGGCGAAGATGCCAAGCGCTTCGGCAAAGGCGAGGCCGATGAAAAGCGTGGCAGTCTGCGACGCAGCCGCAGAGGGGTTGCGCAGCGCGCCGGCAAGGAAGTTGCCCGCAACGTGGCCGACACCGATGGCCGCCGCGCCCGAACCGATGGCTGCGAGACCGGCACCGACGAACTGGCCGAGTTCAGCGATATTGCCTTCCATGACGTTTCTCCTTGGGATGAAAGGGGTTGATGTCGTGCGACGCGCAGCTGCACGCGCTGTCAGTGATGCGGATGAACCGCGTCCTTGAGATAGACGCAGGTCAGGATGGTGAAGACATAGGCCTGGATCGCGGCAACGAGCACTTCGAGCCCGTAGATCGCCACGATGGCGAGGATCGAGATCGGGCTGATCGCGGCGATGGCAGCGAACCCGGCAAAGACCTTGATCACGGCATGCCCCGCCATGATGTTGCCGGCCAGACGGACCGAATGGCTGACCGGACGCACGAAGTACGAGATCACCTCGATGATCGCGATCACGGGCCGCAGGATCAGCGGCGCATCCTTCATCCAGAACATGCCAAGGAAGGACGGCCCGTTCAGCACAAAGCCGAGCACGGTCACAGCGATGAAGACGCCGAAACCCAGGACCGCCGTGACCGCGATATGAGAGGTCGGCGTGAAGGACATCGGGATCAGCCCGAGGAAATTCGCAAAGAAGATGAAGAGGAAGACGGTCAGCACGTAGGGGAAATACTTCACCCCGTCATGGCCGGTGACGTCCTCGACCATCTTGTAGACAAAGCCGTAGATGAGTTCGGCGACCGACTGCACGCGGGTCGGCACGATGGCGCGGCCGCGGGTGCCGACGACCATGAGAAGGAAGACCGCCAGGACGGCCAGCGCCATCCAGAGCGTGGCATTCGTAGGCGTATACCAGTGTATGGGGTCGCCCGCCTCGCCGAAGAGGGGCTTGATCTTGAACTGGTCGAGCGGGTGGAAGACCAGCCCGCCGCCTTCGCTGTGCGCCTCATCCGCCACGTGCGTCGTTCCCTTCACTGGCAGCGGACCGGGCCGCCGCGTCGTCGCGTTCCTGCCGGGCCTGCACCTCCCGGGCCGATCGCAGCATGGTCTTCACGCCCGCCGCGAGGCCCAGAAAGATGAACAACACCAGGAAGACAGGCGAGGTCCCAAAAAGCCGGTCCAGCCCGTATCCGATGCCGAAGCCGATCGCGAGACCGGCCACAAGCTCGATCACCATGCGCCAGGCTAGTTGCGCCTGGGAATAGTGTTCCGCCGCGTGGGGGGGCACCTCTTCCGGCTTGCGGACCTTTTTCAGCCGGTCCTCCAGCGCACGGAGGCGGTCGGAGGGGTCGGCGTGGTCCGGGTCGGGCAAGGGGCAACCCTCTGGCGGCAGTCCGAGGGTTGCTAAGCGGGGCAGCGGTCCGAGTCAAGCGGTTGTATTGCCACACGATAAGGATGCTAAGCCTCTGTTTTGGATGTATTTTCCGGAAGGTTGCAACGGCCTTGCGGCGGCTCGGTAGAGGAGGGCATATTCAACCGTCCGGTTGACGTTTCCGGCGCCATCCGCTCTGTTTGGCGCGATGGCCAACACGCTTGACACCGTATTCGCCGCTCTCGCCGACCCGACGCGGCGGGCGATCCTGACCATGTTGATCGAGGATGACATGGCAGTGACCGATGTGGCGGAACCCTTTGCCATGTCTCTGGCCGGAATTTCAAAGCATCTTCAAGTGCTTGCCTCAGCAGGGCTGATCAGCCAGGAACAGCGTGGTCGGGTCAGGTGGTGCAAGCTCGAACCCGACGCGCTGCGCGAGGCTTCGGCCTGGATGAAGGGGTTCGGGCTGATGGAAAGCCTTGATCTGGATGCGTTCGAGCGGTTTCTTGAACGCGAATTGTCTGACGAGGGACCCTTGGACGACGCGCCGGACGACCCTGAATAGGCGCCGGATCGGGCTTTCGGTATCACGTCGGTATTGCGTCGGTATCGCGTCGGTGCGGAATCCGGCCGG
>JBEIDZ010000329.1:0-3720 GCA_040383215.1 Paracoccaceae bacterium
CGGCCGCGACCCCGCCGCCTATCCCGATCCTGCCCGCTTCGACCCCGCCCGCTTCGACACGGGCGCAGCATCCCCGGCCCACCACGCCTTCGGCGCGGGCATCCATTTCTGCGTCGGCGCGCCGCTCGCGCGGCTCGAACTCCTCATCGCTCTCCAGGTCCTCTTCGCCCGCCGCCCCGACCTCCGCCTCACCACGCCGCCGGCCTATGCCAACCTCTACCACTTCCACGGGCTCGACCGCCTGATGGTGGCCTGATCGCCCCCTCCCGTCAGAGCGGCAGCATCGTCGTCGACTTGATCTCCTCCATGCTCAGAAGTGCTGTCACATTGTAGATGCGCACTTCCGATATCAGCGCCTGATAGAAACTGTCATAGGCCCGCGCATTGCGCACCCGCACCTTCAGGATATAGTCGATATCCCCCGCCAGCCGGTGCGCCTCCATCACCTCGGGCCGCGCGCGCAGTGCCTCAAGGAAACGGCGCTGCCACTCCGCCTCGTGCTCGCTCGTCCGGATCAGCACGAAAAAGGTCGCCTCGAACCCCAGCGCCTCGGCATCAAGGATCACCGTCTGCTGCCCGATCACGCCGGCCGCGCGCAGCTTCCTGATCCGGTTCCAGACGGGCGTCTTCGACGACCCCACCGCTTTCGCGAGGTCATCCAGCGACCGTCCCGCATCCTTCTGCAACTCCACAAGGATTTTCCGATCCATCTCGTCGATCCGGAACGCCATCCCTTCCCCTCCGCCTGATGCGAACACATGGCCAGTCTGTCAGCCTGTAAAGAACATACATCCTTATTCCTTCCGCTCAATGGCAATAACCGGGACATCTGTTCTATATTCAGCGGCAGAGCAGCGCGGGATCAGGGTCATGCAGCACTTCCCCATCTTCCTGGCCGTCGCCGGCCGCCGGATCGTCGTCGCCGGCGGGGGCGAAACCGCGCTGGCCAAGCTGCGCCTCCTCATGAAGACCGAAGCCCATCTCACCGTCGTCGCCCCCGCGCCCTCGCCCGAGATCGAACGTCTCGCCGCCGAACGTCGACTGCACCTGATCCGCCGCCGCTTCGACCATGGCGATGCGCTCTGCGCCGTGCTCGCCTACGCCGCCCATGACGATGATGCGGCCGAAGATGCCCGTGTAGCCCTGCTCGCCCGCGCCGACGGCGCGCTTGTCAACATCGTCGACAATCTCGCCGACAGCGCCTTCATCACCCCTGCCGTCGTCGACCGCGATCCCGTGATCGTCGCCATCGGCACCGAAGGCGCAGCCCCCGTTCTCGCCCGCGCGATCAAGACCGATCTCGAAGAGCGTCTCCCCCCGACGCTCGGCCTGCTGGCGCGCATCGTCAAGGGCTTCCGCGCGCTGGCCGAACGGCTGCCCCACGGCCGCGCCCGGCGCGATTTCTGGGCCGACTACTACTTCCAGGCCGGCCCCGCCGCGGTCGACCGCCACGGCCCCGAAGCGGTGCAACCCGCCCTCGCCCGCCTGCTCGACCGCCACCTCGCCGAGGAGGAGAAGACCGGCCAGGTCGATTTCGTCGGCGCCGGCCCCGGCGACCCCGACCTCCTCACCCTCAAGGCCCGCAAGGCGCTCGACCAGGCCGACGTGGTGATCCACGACCGCCTCGTGACACCGGCGATCCTCGAACTCGCCCGGCGCGAGGCCATCCTGATCGACGCCGGCAAGGAAGGCTACGGCACCTCGACCGATCAGGACGACATCAACGACATGATCCTCCACCACGCCCGCCGGGGCCTGCATGTCGTCCGCCTCAAGGCGGGCGACCCCACCGTCTTCGGCCGCCTCGACGAAGAGGTTGCCGCCTGCGACGCCGCCGGCATCACCTGGCGCATCGTCCCCGGCATCACCGCCGCCTCGGCCGCCGTGGCCCAGATCGGGCAAAGCCTGACCCGGCGCGACCGCAATTCCGCGGTCCGCCTGATCACGGGCCACGACATGAAGGGCTTTGCCGAACACGACTGGAAGGCACTGGCCCGCCCCGGCGAGGTCGCCGCCGTCTACATGGGCAAGAAGACCGCCCGCTTCATCCAGGGGCGGCTCCTGATGCACGGCGCCGACCCCGCGACCCCGGTCACGGTGGTCGAGAACGCGTCCCGCCCCGACAGCCGCGTGCTTGCGACCACGCTCGCCGACCTCGAACCCGCCCTGTCGCAGGCCGATCTGACGGGTCCCGCGCTGACCTTCATCGGCCTCGCCCCGCGTCACGGCGCGGAAATCGCACCGACGCAATACCGACGCGATACCGACGCGATACCGCACCAGTCCGGAGCCCTCCCATGAGCCGCGCCTTCACCCCCAAGGTCGTCACCGCCAACCGCCTGCTCGAAGGCGACAGCGTCTGGCTGACCGAGGATGACCGCTGGTCCCCGCGGCTCGAGGAGGCCGAACTGATCGAGGACGAGGCCCATGCCGCGATCCGCCTTCTCTTCGCGCAAGGCCAGCGCAACACCGTGGTGGGCGTCTATCTCGCCGATGCGCGGCCGGGGCCGAAAGGCCCCGAGCCCACCCATTTCCGCGAGGCCTTCCGCACCCGCGGCCCCTCCAACTACCCCCACGGCAAGCAGGTCGAGGTCTGAAAAGATGTATGTCTACAATGACTTCGACGAAGCCTTCGTGCGCGAACGGGTGGCCCAGTTCCGCGCCCAGGTCGACCGCCGGATCGACGGCTCGCTGACCGAGGACGAATTCCGCCCCTTCCGCCTGATGAACGGCCTCTATCTGCAACTGCATGCCTACATGCTGCGCGTGGCCATCCCCTACGGCACGCTCAACCCCGCGCAGATGCGCCAGCTCGCCTATATCGCCGACCGCTGGGACAAGGGCTATGGCCACTTCACGACGCGCCAGAACATCCAGTTCAACTGGCCCCGCCTGCGCGACGTCCCCGACATCCTCTCCGCCCTCGCCGATGTCGGCATGCACGCCATCCAGACCTCCGGCAACACCATCCGCAATGTCACCTCCGACCATTTCGCCGCCGCCGCCGCGGACGAAATCGAAGACCCCCGCCCCGTTGCCGAACTGATCCGGCAATGGTCCACCGACCATCCCGAATTCCAGTTCCTGCCCCGCAAGTTCAAGATCGCCATCACCGGCAGCCCCAATGACCGCGCCGTCACCCGCGCCCACGACATCGGCCTGCGCATGATCCGCAATCCAGCCGGCGAGCCGGGGTTCGAGGTGATTGTCGGCGGCGGTCTCGGCCGCACGCCCATGATCGGCCACACGATCCGCGATTTCCTGCCCAAGGCCGACCTGCTGCCCTATCTCGAGGCGATCCTGAGCGTCTACAACCTGATCGGCCGCCGCGACAACAAATACAAGGCCCGCATCAAGATCACCGTCTTCGAGAACGGTCTCGACGCCTTCCGCGCCGAAGTGGAAGAGACTTTCGTCCACCTGCGCCCCGGCTTCTCGGGCGCCGATCAGGCCGTCCTGGCCGAAATCGAACGCCACTTCGCGCCTCCCGCCTTCCGCAACGCATCCTATGGCAACTACGACGACGCCCGCCGCGCCGACCCCGTCTTCCGCGCCTGGAGCGATACGAACCTCGCCCCCCACAAGGTCGACGGCTACGCCATCGTCTCGATCTCGCTCAAGAAACCGGGCGCGACGCCGGGCGACGCCACCGCGCACCAGATGCGCGTGATGGCCGACCTCGCCGAACGCTACGGTCACGCAGAGCTGCGCATCAGCCAC
>JBEIDZ010000330.1:0-3683 GCA_040383215.1 Paracoccaceae bacterium
CGTGCCGCGCCTCCCCCGGGATATTTGGGGACATAGAATGGGGGGGCGCGGATTTACCCTTTCTTGACCTTGCACGTTCCGGTCTTGTTCCGGTGGGCTTTCATCCGGGGCCCGGTCAACATGTCGGACATGACGTCAACTGCGGCACAGGATCTTGCGCGTTTCGCCGCGGGGGGCCGGTTCGGCACGGTGCTGGCCGATCCGCCCTGGCGGTTCACCAACCGCACGGGGATGGTCGCGCCCAAGCACATGCGGCTGGCGCGCTATCCGACACTGACGCCGGGGGAGATCGGCGCGCTCCCGGTGGCGGATCGCTGGGTCAGGCGGCTGACGACGCGAGGGACGCAGGGAATGACGTAACCTTTGCGGTCCCGCTTGCCGCTCACCCCTCGGGCGGGAGGATGCGCAGGCGGAGTTCGCGGAGCTGTTCGTTCGTGGGCTCGGAGGGGGCGCCCATCATCAGGTCTTCTGCGCGCTGGTTCATCGGGAAGAGGATGACCTCGCGGATGTTCTGTTCGTCGGCGAGCAGCATCACGATGCGGTCGATGCCGGCCGCACAGCCGCCATGCGGGGGGGCGCCGTAGGTGAAGGCGTTGACCATCCCGCCGAAGCGGCGGCGGACCTCGTCCGCGTCGTAGCCGGCGATGTCGAAGGCCTTGAACATGATTTCGGGCTTGTGGTTGCGGATGCCGCCCGAGACGAGTTCGTAGCCGTTGCAGGCGAGGTCATACTGGTAGGCATGCACGGCGAGCGGGTCACCGGCGAGCGCCTCGAGCCCGCCCTGGGGCATCGAGAAGGGGTTGTGTTCGAAGTCGTAAGTGTTGGTGTCGGGGTCCTTCTGATACATCGGGAAATCGACGATCCAGGCGAAGGCGAAGCGGTTCTGATCGGTGAGACCCAGTTCCTCGCCGATGACGTTGCGGGCGCGTCCGGCGATCTTTTCGAAGACGGCGGGCTTGCCGCCGAGGAAGAAGGCGGCGTCACCGAGCCCGAGGCCAAGCTGCTGGCGGATCGCCTCGGTCCGTTCGGGGCCAATGTTCTTGGCAAGTGGACCTGCGGGTTCGATATCACCAGTGTCCGGAAAATATACGCTCCGTTCATTCTCGGCGATTCTGAGATCCAGAGCATCGCCGCCATTTATCATGTTTGCGATGCGTTCGAGTGTTCTCAAACCTTCAAGAGCTTCCGGCACGTTGTCCCTTGTCAACCTATTTCGAACGTCATCGATGTCCGCTCGGCCGGTCGCAATCCACTCCTTAACCACTCGAGCCGTAGAGTTAGGTTCTTGCCTTTCGCGCCAGAAGATGTAGCCCATGCCGGGGAGGCCTTCCTTCTGGGCCCAGGCGTTCATGCGATCGCAGAAGGCGCGGCTGCCGCCAGTGGGGGCGGGGATGGCGCGGACCTGGGTCCCGTCCTGTTCCAGCAGGCGGGCGAAGACGGCGAAGCCCGAGCCGCGGAAATGGTCGGAGACGACCTGCATCCGGATGGGGTTGCGCAGGTCGGGTTTGTCGGAGCCGTACCAGAGCGCGGCGTCGCGGTAGCCGATCTGCGGCCAGAGGGCGGGGTCGTCGACCTTGCGGCCGCCGCCGAATTCGCCAAACAGCCCCGCGATCACCGGAGAGATGGTGGCGAAGACATCGTCCTGGGTGACGAAGCTCATCTCCATGTCGAGCTGGTAGAAGTCGGTGGGAGAGCGGTCGGCGCGGGGGTCTTCGTCGCGGAAGCAGGGCGCGATCTGGAAATAGCGGTCGAAGCCCGAGACCATCAGGAGTTGCTTGAACTGCTGCGGCGCCTGGGGCAGGGCGTAGAACTTGCCCGGGTGCAGGCGCGAGGGGACGAGGAAGTCGCGCGCGCCTTCGGGCGAGGAGGCGGTGATGATGGGGGTCTGGTATTCGCGGAAGCCCTGGTCCCACATGCGGCGGCGGATCGAGGCCACGACATCGGAGCGCAGTTTCATCTTGCGCTGCATGTCGTCGCGGCGCAGGTCGAGGTAGCGGAAGCGCAGGCGCGTTTCCTCGGGGTAGTCCTGGTCGCCGAAGACCTGGAGGGGAAGTTCGGCGGCGGCGCCGAGGACCTCGATCTCGCGGATGAAGACCTCGATCTCTCCGGTCGGGAGTTTGGGATTCACGAGGGCGGCGTCGCGGGCCTTCACGGTGCCGTCGATGCGGATGCACCATTCGGCGCGGAGCTTTTCGGCGGCGGCGAAGGCGGGACTGTCGGGGTCGCACAGGACCTGGGTGATGCCGTAATGGTCGCGCAGGTCGATGAAGAGGATGCCGCCGTGGTCGCGGATGCGGTGGACCCAGCCGGAGAGGCGCACGGATGCGCCGGCATCGGTCAGGCGCAGGTCGGCGCAGGTATGGCTGCGGTAGCGGTGCATGGGGCGCGGGTCCTTCGGCTTTGGTCGCGGATGCGCCGATACATCGCGCCGGGGGGCGGAAGTCAAGGCGGGGGGGGCTTTTGCGCCCGGGGCGGATCGGGGCGCCAGGGCCGGGGGGCGTCAGTCGCCGAGGGCGACGACGAAGCGGCAGGCGGGGGCGCCCGAAGCCTCGCAGGCGATTTCGTGGCAGATCAGGCGGGGGTCGACGAGGCGCTGGAAGAGGCGTTCGAAGAGCGCCTCGTGGAAGCGGCAGAGGGGGGCGGGGGAAGTTTCGCCGCGGATGAGGGGGTTGCCTGTCATCTCGAGCGTGAGGGGGGAGGTGGGGGCGAAGGCGGCGGAGCCGGCAAAGGTCCAGGCGTTCTGTGCCGCCCAGCGGCCGAGCAGCCAGGCAGAGATCGTCCAGGGGCCGGCCGAGAGCATGGCCTGGGCGCGGGGCGAGAGGCGGCTCGCGATGAGGTCGTCGGCCATCGCCCGGCCGGCCTCGGCCAGGATTGCGGGCGCTTCGGCCGGGTGGAGGCGGCGGAGCGCGCCGTGGAGCGCGCGGGCGGTATCCTCGGGCAACGATTCGGCGGGGCCGGGGAGCCGGGTCAGACCCGCATGGTCGAGCAGGGCCGCGCATGGGGCGGGGCCGAGGCGGGACTCGGTCGCGGAGACGACACCGAGGGCGACCTTCGGGGCGACGCGGGCCGGGAGGGCCGGCTTGCGCAGATAGCCAGTTGGGGCCTTGACCATGACCGACCTTTCCTTGCGTCAGGTGCGGGCGGCCCTCCGCCTGAGAGCGCGGCCTGCGGTATCGCGGGCCGGTGGCACAGTGTCCCGCGGGCGGGGCGTCATTGCAAAGGAAATCGGCTCCGGAGGTGCAAGAGGAGCGGGGTTCCGTAGGGTCACCCGGCAGCAGATGCAGCCAAAGAGCGGGTGGAGCGGCGGCGCAGGACACGATCGGCCCCCGGGGGTGACTGTCTATCCAGATTGACAGGCACTCGGTCGCCATGTCTTGACAATATCAAAAGGTACCGGATCGATTTGAAGAAAATTTTGCGAATCAGTCGGCGCTGCGACATAATGGGTAACGGGGAAGGGTGGCGGAGGCGCGTGCGGGGCTGCGGCATGAGAGGTCCGGGCCGCGCCCGCAGGCCGCTGGAAACGGGGGTAGGCCATGTGGGATCGGGCGCTTGAGGCTTTTCTGAAGAGGTTCGTGCAGGTCGGGACACTGACGGTCACGCTGGCATCGGGAAAGGTGATCCGTGCGGGGTCGGGGGAACCGGTCCATGCGATCACGCTGACGGACCCGGACCTGCCGCGC
>JBEIDZ010000331.1:0-3679 GCA_040383215.1 Paracoccaceae bacterium
ACCGAAACCCCAAAACGGCCTAGGATCAGCGCGTTAACCCCTGATTCGCCCCCGCGGCCGCGGCGGCGCCCCGCCGCAGCCAGACAAGGACCCGCCATGACCCATCCCGCCATCCGCCCCGGCCGCACCGCCGTCATCACCGGCGCCGCCTCCGGCATCGGCCTTGCCGCCGCCCGTCATCTCCGCGCTGCCGGCATGGAACTCGCACTGATCGACCTGCCCGGCGACCGCCTCGCCTCCGCCGCGGCCGAACTCGGTGCCACGGCACTTCCCGCCGACGTGGCCGACCGCGCCGCCATGGCCGCGGCCGCTGCCGCCGCGGCGCGCGACCTGCCCCCCGTGACCTTACTTTTTGCCAATGCCGGCATGGGCTTGCCCTCGACCGCGCTGGCCGATGCCGCGGCCTGGGACCGCACCATGGCGGTCAATTTCGGCGGCATGCTGAATGCCGTGCAGGCCTTTGCGCCCGCCATGCTCGCCCATGGCGAGGCCGGCGCCATCCTCTGCACCGGGTCCAAGCAGGGCATCACCCTGCCCCCCGGCAACCCCGCCTACAACGTCTCCAAGGCTGCGGTGAAGGCCTATGCCGAGCTTCTGGCGCATGAATTGCGCAACACCCCCGGCGCCCGCGTCTCGGCCCATCTGATGATCCCCGGCTGGGTCCATACCGGCCACACCGCCGCCCAAGGCGCCCCCAAACCCCCCGGCGCCTGGACCGCCGACGAAGCCGTCACCTTCATGCTCGCCCGCCTCGCCGCCGGAGATTTCTACATCTTGTGTCCCGACAACGACGTCCCCCGCGCCCTCGACGAACGCCGCATCGCCTGGGCTGCCGGCGACCTGATCGAGAACCGCCCCGCCCTCTCCCGCTGGCACCCCGACTGGTCCGACCGCTTCAAGGCGACGCTGAAGGACCTCTGAAGTCCGAAGGAATGACGCTCCGCCTCTGCAGCAGAGGTAAAGCGAAACGCAGGTTCCGTCGGCACCCTGTGACAGGTGCCACGCCCGGCTCCGCCCGCAAGGACCGGATAGCCAGCCGCCGACTTCAAAGCCACGCGAGCGGCGGCGGCAGCAACTGAGAAGGGGCGTAATCGATCCGCAGAACTCGTCGCGGTCGTGTCGTCTTCGACGCCGATGACGCGTGCAAGGTCAGCATCTTCAGGACGAGCACATCACCACGTGCTCCGCCGCAATCCTCCTGCGGCAGTCCTTCGGCAACACGCCGCGCATCTGCCTCTGGTATCGCCCCAAGCCTGTGGCTCCCCACTGCGATACGCATCACGCCGTCATCCGGCCCGCTGTCGTCAAGATGGACCCGCACGAATAACATGCGGTCAAGCACCTCCAGTGGCGGCTCGCAGTGCCAGACTCCACCCTTCTTCGTCCAGGAACCGTAGCCGGCTACATCATGTCGCTCGGCCACGGCAATCACCCTGTCCTGATGCCAGGATACGGCCCAGTTCGTCTCCACAGTCTTATTGAAGGCGACGATCCGGACGGGTGCAAGCTCTTCACCGAAAACCGTCAAGAGCCCGCCCGGACCGCCCGCCCTCGACAGGACATCACGAAGCTCTCCCGTCAGGTCAGGCCGCGCGCCGACTGCCCCCTCGAGCAGGGCAGTGGCATCGAGAAATGAGAGGGTGGGCTCGCTCACGCCACCGCGAAACCAGACACGCCCCTGTGCCTCAAAGGCTTCCCGAACCGCTTCCGTTGTCATCGGCAAACCATCCCTCCTGCCAGTCCCTCATCATCGCTAGCACGTGGTCACCGAGCGCCGCAAACCACCGTACACCCGGCGTCGACCACTCCCATCCCGCGGCCGCTGTCGGCACGCCGCGACAATGCGCTTTCAGCCCGGTCCCCCCCGTCAGACTCGCAGGATCGGCTCCAGCGGGTCGAGGTCGGGGGCGTCCGGGTCCTCCCAGGCGACGGCGGCCAGCGAGTCCGGCTTCACCCGCAGCCCCGCCATCTCGGACCGCGTCATCCAGCGGCGATGCGTCACGATCCCCTCGGGATCGGTCCAGAGCGTCCCCTCCGGCCCCCCCGTCACACAGCAGCGAAAGTAGATGTCGACCTGATGGAACGCTCCGGCGGGGTCATGGAATTCATTGACAAGACACAGCTTTCCAACCGCGATCCGCAGCCCCGTCTCCTCGTGCACCTCGCGGCAGAGCGCCTCGGCCAGCGGCTGGTGCAGCTCCACCCCGCCCCCCGGCGCACACCAGAGCGCATCGCTCCCGCGCCATGCGTTCACCAGAAGCAAACGCCCTTCGCGCAGGATCACCGCACGCACCGCCAGCCTCGGCCCCGCTTCAGCCATCCCTTGCGCCCCCCGCTGACATCAGAATACCCCACTCACGTTCACGTCCGGTATGGGATAGGTTCAATCCATGACACGACGTCCGCCCAGACCCCGCACGAGCCGCGCCCCGGTGGCCGCCATCGTAGAGCGTATTGCGGGGCCGCCTGTGGATCACGCGGAGGAAGCGGTCATCCTTCTGCACGGGCTTGCCCGCACGGAAGCGAGTTTTGCACCCATGGAGGAGCTTCTCAAGCAGGCGGGCTATCACGTCGTCAACCAGGGATATGCCTCCCGCAAACACCGGATCGAAGACCTGGCCGAACTTGCCTTGCCGGCTGCAGTCGCGGCGGCGGGGGACCGGGTCGTGCATTTCGTCACCCATTCGATGGGCGGCATCATTGCCCGGCTCTGGCTGACAGACCATCGTCCCGCCCGCATGGGGCGCGTCGTCATGCTTGCGCCCCCCAACGGAGGGACCGAAATCGTCGACATCTTCGGCGAGATCGACCCCTTCGTCTGGGTCAACGGGCCGGCCATGCAGCAGCTTGGCACCGATGCAGCAAGCCTGCCGCGCCAGCTCGGCCTCCCCGACTACGAGGTTGGCATCATCGCCGGCAGCGTCTCGGTCAATCCGCTCTTTTCGGCGCTGATCAAGGGGCCGAACGACGGCACCGTCTCGGTCGACTCGACCCGGCTCGAGGGGATGGCCGATCACATCGTCCTGCCCGTGAGCCATACCTTCATGATGAACAACCCGCTGGTGATGGCGCAGGTCGCGGCCTTCCTGCGCGACGGCACTTTCGACCGGTCGATCAACTGGAAGACAATCCTCTTCGGCCAGAAGGAAGGCGCGCGTCTCAGCGACGCCCCGAAGTGACCCCGCCGGTAATCCGGTTAACATGCCCCATCTTGCGCCCGGGCCGGACCTCGCCCTTGCCATAAAGATGGATTGCTGCAGGTTCCCGCGCGATTTCGGCAACGCGCAGCACGTCATCGCCGATCAGGTTCTCCATCTCCACATCGGCATGGCGCGCGCCATCGCCCAGCGGCCAGCCCGCAATGGCGCGGACATGCTGCTCGAACTGGTCGACCAGACAGCCGGTCTGCGTCCAGTGACCCGAATTGTGCACACGCGGTGCGAATTCGTTGACGACGAAACCCTCCGGCGTCACGAAAAGCTCCACCCCGATCACGCCGACATAGTCGAGCGCGTTCAGAATCCGCCCCGCGATCAGGACCGCATCTGTCGCCTCTGCCCGGCTCAGGCGTGCGGGCACCGTCGTGCGGCGCAGAATGCCGTCCTCGTGCAGGTTCTCGCCCGGGTCATAGGCGGCGATCCGGCCATCCATCCCGCGCGCCGCGATGACCGACACTTCG
>JBEIDZ010000332.1:0-3670 GCA_040383215.1 Paracoccaceae bacterium
CCCGGCCTGCCCGTCATCGTCTTTCCCCGCGGCGCCGGCCCCCGCTATGCCGGCGTCCATCGCACCACCGGCGCCGATGGGGTCGCGCTCGACGACGAGGTCACACCCGAATGGGCCGCGGCCAACGTCCAGCGCGACGGCTGCGTGCAGGGCAATCTCGCCAGTTCCCACATGGTCACCGGCGGCCCCGCTCTGGTGGCCGAAACGCGCCGCATCCTGCGCGCATTCTCGCGCGGGGCCCATATCTTCAACCTTGGCCACGGCATCACCCCCGACGCCGACCCCGCGAACGTGCAGATCATGATCGACACGGTCCGCCAGGGCGCCCATGCCGAGGCGTGATCACGCCATGAAGAACTGCTTCGGCAGCAGATAGGGAAAGCTCGTCGCGGGATCGATCTCGACCTTCATGATCGGCCCCATCCAGGCGCCCCAGCGCGCATTGACCGGGTCCGCCGCGATCGCCGTCTGCGATGCCGCCAGATCGTCCGTCTCGAAATAGCCGAACAGCGTCAGCCCGTGGCGAAAGATGTTGTAGTTGCGGATGCCCGCCTTGCGCAGGGCCTCCAGCATCTCGGGCCAGATCTCGTCATGGCGCTTCTTGTATTCCTCCTCGTATCCCGGTCGGACTTCGAGAACCCAGGCATATCCGGCCATCAGGCATTTTCCTTCCAGTGATGGTAGCAATCCCGCATCGCGATCATCTCGGTCAGCACATCGTCATGAAGCGTGTCCATATAGCCCTGATGCACGCTCTCCAGACTCATCGCCCCGCCATAGCCCGCATCGCGCAGCGTCGCGAACATCGCCGGGAAATTCAGCGTGCCTTGCGCGAACTTGGTCTGCAGATGACCCATCTTCGCCTGCCGCAGATGCACATGCGCCGCATGGGGCGCGAGCGGATCGATCTCCTCCTGCCGATAGCCAAGACAGGCGAAATGCGCATAGTCGAGCGCGAGCATGATCCCCGTCGCATCGACAAGGCGCTGCACCAGCGCCGGACTTTCGGCCCAGCTGTGCACATGCGGCTCGACACACAGGACCGCGCGATGATCCTTCGCGACTTCCATCAGCGCGCGCAGGCTCTCGGTCGCAACGCGCGCCGCCTCTGCGCGGCTCTGCCCGGGATTGACGATGCCCGGCAGGATGAAGACCGTCCTCACCCCCGCCGCATCGGCGAAGGTCATCGCCCGGTCCAGATCGCGCACATTCGCCTCGACCGTGCCTGGCAGGGCGAGGTTACGGCCCGCAAGCCCGTCTCCAAAGAGGTGGTAGTAATTGGCAAACCCCACGCTCAAGCCCCGCAACCGTTCGGCCACCGCCAGCGGGTCGGACAGAAGCTCTTCCTTATCCAGCGCAGAACGATAGAAAAGCCCAAGATCGATCGACCCCACGCCCAGCGCCTTCGCGATTCCCGCGACCTCCTCCAGCGTGCAGGAGGGCAGCGACCAGGACGGCACCGACAGGTCCATCATTCGCCCCCGATCCGCACGATCTGCCCCCCCGCGGCCGAACGATAGAGCGCATCGATGCATTCCGTCACCCGCGCCCCGCATTCCCCGTTTGAAGCATTCTCGACCGGCAGCCCCGCGCACATCTCGCAGAAGACCCGCACCGGCAGGCCGCCATCATACAGCCCCTCGAAATCGGTCAGGGGCACGCTCTCGTCCGCGCCGTCATGGCGGCGCAACTCCAGCCGTGCCGGCAGGTTGGAAAAGTGGATCATTCCTTCGGTGCCAAAAATGCGCACATCCGTATGCATCCCCACATGCTTGGGGTTGGTCGAAGCCCCCGAGATGCTGACCGTCGCCCCATTGCTCGCCCGGGCGATGGCGGCATCGTAGTAATCCACCCCGGCGGGCGATTTCACATCCATGCAGGCCACCGTCTCGAACCGCAGGTCGGTGACATAGACCAGCCAGGCCAGCGAATGGCTCATCTGCCCCCAGCCATAGCCGCCCGCCTTCTTCGGATCGGCCCAGGTCGACGCCGGCGGGCGGAACAGATGCTCCTTGGTCTCCAGCATCGGCTTGCCCGCCATCAGATCATCCAGCGGCGATCCCATCTGGCAGACCGCGTGGCGCACCTCGCCGATCCGCCCCGTCCGCACCCAGTCGGCCGCCCGCCGGGAATAGCGGGTGAAGTTCAGCCCCGTGGGCACCATCACCTCGCGCCCCACCCGCAGCGCTGTTGCCGCGATCAGCCGCCCGTCGGCGGCCGTGGTCGCCATCGGCTTTTCCACCAGCACATGCGCCCGCGCCTCGAGTGCAGCCACCGCCGGCGCGGTATGGGCGACATGCGGCGTGCCCACGATCACCCCGTCCAGGTTCTCGCGCGCCAGCATCTCGGCCAGATCGGTATAGAGGGTCGCGATCCCGAAATGATCGCCCGCCACCCTGACCCGTTCGGGGTCCAGATCGCAGATCGCCGCAAGCTCGGCATGGGGCGACTTCATCACCTCGGGGATATGCATGAAGCTTGCCCACCAGCCGATCCCGACGATCCCGATCCGGGCCTTGCGACCTTGCTCCGTCATGGGGATGCCTCCTGCGCGATGGTGGATTGATAGACATTCTGCATATGGCTCTCGGCCGCCCGCGCCGCCGCATCCGCATCGCGCGACCGCAGCGCCGCGACCAGCCGGTGATGATCGGCCAGGCTCTGCTCCAGCACGCCCTTCGTCTCCGAGGCGCGCTTGCGGAACTCGAGCCCGAGCACGTTCAGACTCTCCCCGATCCGGCGCAGGAAGGCATGGCCGCAACCTTCCCAGATCGCCTCGTGAAAGGCAAAGTCCGACAGGCGAAAGGCCCCCGCATCGGCCAGCGTGCCGCGCTGCGCGTCAAGCATCGCCTCGAGCGCGTCAAGCTGGCTCTCGCTCATGTTCACCGCCGCCCGCCGGGCGACATCGCTCTCGACCAGCGCCCGCGCATCGTAAAGCTCGCGAATATTGACATCCTCGAGACTGAGAAAGAACTGCAACGGGCCGAGCAGCGCCTGTGCATCAAGCCGCGTGATATAGGCCCCGCCGCCCTGCCGCGACTTGACCACCCCCAGAATGGCAAGCCCCCGGATCGCCTCGCGCACTGAAGGCCGCGATACGCCCAGCGACTCGGCCAGTTCACGCTCTGGCGGCAACTGGTCGCCGGGCCGCAGCGCCCGCGCGCTGACCATGTCGAGGATGCGCCGCGCCACCATCTCGGCGACCGATTCGCGCACGATGGGCGTATCCCAGGCGGCGCGCGCCCCGGTCATGCCGGCGCCTTCCGCCGCAGCGCCTGCGGGATGCGCGGCACCAGGACCGAGGCGATCAGCAGGATGCCGATCACACCCGTCTGAATATGCCCGGTGATGTCCTGCAACGCCATCCCGTTGCGCAGGTTCAGCACGATCAGGATCGCCAGCAGCGTCCCCGTCAGGGTCCCCGATCCGCCGAAGATGCTGACCCCGCCCAGAAGCACCATCGTGATGATGTCCAGCTCGAACCCGTTGCCCACATCGCCGCGCACGGCCCCCACCCGCGCGGCGAAAAGCAGGCCGGCAAAGGCCGCCACGGTCCCCGACATGGTGAAGATGATGATCTTGTGCCGCGCGGTATCGATTCCGGCATAATCGGCCACCTCGCGGTTGGTCCCGATGACATAGGTCTTGCGCCCGAACCCCGTGCGATGCA
>JBEIDZ010000333.1:0-3648 GCA_040383215.1 Paracoccaceae bacterium
CGCAGGGCTCAGCCCCGCCGCACCCGGCCCCCCGGCGACCGGCCGCCGCAGGTCCCCGGCCGCCCGCGCCTGCAGCCGCGCCGGGATTTCCCCGCACACAATCCCGGTCAGCAGGTCAGGCATCGGCACGTCCTGTCAATCACCGGCATCCGGCAGACCATCACATCCATTCGAGATTGACCCGGGTCACGGGGTAGGCTGCGCCAATGGCGCGGCGCAGGTCTTCAAAGCGCGCGCGCAGGTGCTCGAACTTGCGCTCGTGGGTTTCGACAATCGTCAGGCGGATCGCCGCGAACTGCCCGCGTGCCAGCATGGTCTCCAGAATCTCCAGTTCCGCCCCTTCGATATCCATTTTCAGCAGGGCAATCTCGCCGTGTTTCGCAGTCAGCTCGTCAACAAAGGCCGGAAAGTCGATCACGGGAACGTCAAACCCCTGATCCGCATCGGATGCAATGTTGCGCCCCCCCGCGATGATCGTGCTGCTGACCGACGCAACCCGGGGATTGTCCTGCCAGTTCTCGGCCCGCATCAGCCGGACCGAACCGCTCGCCGTTCCGGCCGCGCAGGGATGCAGGACCGTCAGCGGAAAGGGGCGCATCGCCTTCGTCAGCCGGGCAAGATTGTAGGGATCGGGCTCAAAGGCATGGACGATGGCCCCCGTCGCGGCAAGCGGGACGCTCACCGACCCCCGGTTGGCCCCGCAGTCGATCACGACATCACCCGGGCGCAGCATGGACAGGACGCCCTGCATGACCCCGCGCGCATGGGCGGTCCGCAACTCCCGTTGCCGCCGGCGAAGCATCTTCGCCTGTTCCGGCCCGGCGCCTCCAGAAGTGGCGCCATCATCGTCGGCCATGCGTGTCTCCATCCGCGTTCACGGCCCCCTGGCCGGGATCGGCGGGCAGCCCTCCGGCAGCGGCTCGCCGTCGAACACCACCTCGCCGCAGCGGTTGATCTGGTGCCAGGCAAAGCCCCGCCCGTCCGGCAGCACCGCCACCACCCGGTCGATGCCCCAGCGGATGTCCCCCACCCCCAGGAAAGCCCGCGCCTCCCCGGATTCGAGCGCGGCCCCGATCGCGGCCGCATCGAAACAGTCAAACCACCCCGGCGCGTTCAGCGGCGTGGCTGCAGGATAGGGCACGAACCGCCCTTCCGTCTCCGCAAAGTCCGGATCCGTCGTGAAACAGGCCCGGAACCGAATCGGAGAGCTGTTGCTGTCGATCCCGCGGAAATCGCCAAAGGCGATGTCCTCCGGCTGCCCGCTTGCCGACGCCGTCACCCGCACCCCGCCCGCCTTTTCGGCCGACACGTCAAAATAATAGGCATAGACCTGCAGGTAATAGAGCGCCGCCCCCGCGATCACGCCAAAAGCCAGCATCGCGACGATGAGGACCCGCCCGGTCATGCCGCCGCCGGCCCCTCCGCGGTCCCGTGCCCCCCCGCCTCGGTCTGCACAAAGGCATCCGCGCAGGCCCGGGCCAGCGCCCGCACGCGGCCGATGTAGGCCTGCCGCTCGGTCACCGAAATCACCCCCCGCGCGTCAAGCAGGTTGAACAGATGGCTCGCCTTGATGCACTGGTCATAGGCCGGATGCACCATGACGATGCGCTTGCCCGTCGCCGGATCGACCGCCTCGAAGGCCAGAAGCCGCCGGCACTCGGCCTCCGCCCGCCCGAAATCGCCAAGAAGCTTCTCGGTATCGGCGGCATGGAAATTGTGGCGCGAATATTCCTCCTCGGTCTGGCGGAAGATGTCGCCATAGGTCAGCGGAATCGGCGTCTGCGGATCGTTGAAGGGCATCTCCCTCACATGCCCGATCCCCAGCACATACATCGCCAGCCGTTCTAGCCCATAGGTCAGCTCGCCCGACACCGGATGACAGTCATGCCCGCCCACCTGCTGGAAATAGGTGAACTGGCTCACCTCCATCCCGTCGCACCAGACCTCCCAGCCCAGCCCCCAGGCGCCCAGCGTCGGGCTCTCCCAGTCATCCTCGACAAAGCGGATGTCGTGGAGCGCCAGATCGATCCCGATCGCGGCAAGTGACCCGAGATACAGATCCTGCAGGTCGGGGGGCGAAGGTTTGATGATCACCTGATACTGGTAGTAATGCTGCAACCGGTTGGGGTTCTCGCCATAGCGCCCGTCCGTCGGCCGGCGCGACGGCTGGACATAGGCCGCAGCCCAGGCCCGCGGCCCCAGCGCGCGCAGCGTCGTGGCCGGGTGAAAGGTCCCCGCCCCCACCTCCATGTCATAGGGCTGCAGGATGGCACAGCCCCGGCCCGCCCAGTAGCTCTGCAGGCGCAGGATGATCTCCTGGAATGAACGCGGCGCATCGGCCATGGCAACCCCGGGGCATGAACGGACGCAGGGTACCTAGCCCCCTGCACAAGGGGGGTCAATCCGGACGCCATGTGACGCAATCCTGCCGCATCCCCCCCGGGGCATCGCCCCTGCCGTCTGGACGCCGGACCGGCGCGGTGGTTATCAACGCGCGCAGGCAGTGACGGATACAGCATGAATCGCATCCTCTCGGGCACGCTTCTCGGGCTCGCGCTCGGCGGCGCGGCTCTGGCCCAGGACTCACCGGCCTGGATTCAGATCGAAGCCCAGCCCACCCTTGCCAAGGCGCAGGAACGGGTGCGCGCCTGGGCCGGAGAGTTTGCGGACGTCGCCGGCTACGAACTCGAAAGCGGCTGGTACGGCATCGTCCTCGGCCCCTATTCCGAAGCCGATGCCCGCGCCCTGCGCGCCCGCCTGCTCGCGCTCGACGACATCCCCGCCGACAGCTTCATCGCCTATGGCGGCAATTTCGACCTCCAGTTCTGGCCCGTCGGAACCGGCGCCGCGGTCGACCTGCGCCCTCTGCCCGGCGCGGCCGACCCCGCCCCCCCTGCCGACCCTGAACCGGAACCTGCGCCAGACCCCGCTCCCGAACCCCCGCCCCTGCCCGACGAAACCCCGGCCGAAGCGCGCGCCTCCGAAGCCCAACTCACCGGCACTCAGAAAGAGGCGCTCCAGATCGCCCTCGCCTGGGCCGGCGTCTATGACGGCGCCATCGACGGCCTCTATGGCCAGGGCACCCGCGCCGCGATGGCCGCCTGGCAGACAGCCGAAGGCTACGAACCGACCGGCGTGCTCACCACGGGCCAGCGCGCCGCCCTGCTGGCCGCCTACAACGCGGTGCTCGACGGCCTCGACCTCCAGCTTGTCCATGACACGGCGACCGGCATCGAAATCGATATTCCGGCCGGCGCCGTCGCCTTTGCGGCCTACGAGCCGCCCTTCGCCCGCTTCGACGCGACCGGCAGCATCCCCGGCGCGCAGGTCCTGCTGATCTCGCAACCGGGCGACCGGAACCGCCTCTTCGGCCTCTACGAAATCCTCCAGACGCTCGCCATCGTCCCGCGCGACGGGCCGCGGCAAAGATCCGACGACAGCTTTACCATCGAGGCGACCGATGCGCGCATCGTCTCCTTCACGCAGGTCCGCCTCGAAGGCACCGAGATCAAGGGCTTCATGCTCGTCTGGCCGGCCGGCGACGAAGAACGCCGCACCCGCCTCCTGCAAAGGATGCAGGCCAGCTTCCGCTCCCTGCCCGGCACGCTCGACCCCGCCATCGCCCGCCCGACCGAAGACCAGGCCGTC
>JBEIDZ010000334.1:0-3625 GCA_040383215.1 Paracoccaceae bacterium
CGCCACCATCGTCTCGGACTGGCCCACGCCCACCGTCTCGACGATCACCACATCGAACCCGGCCGCCTCGCAGAGCGCAATCGCCTCGCGCGTGCGCCGCGCCACCCCGCCCAGTTGCGCCTGACTGGGCGATGGCCGGATAAAGGCCCGAGGATCGCGGCTCAGAAGCTCCATCCGCGTCTTGTCGCCCAGGATCGACCCCCCCGACCGCGCCGAAGACGGATCGACCGCCAGCACCGCCACGCGGTGGCCTCCCGCGGTCAGCCGCAGGCCCAGCGCCTCGATCAGGGTCGACTTTCCCACCCCCGGCGTCCCCGACAGCCCGATCCGGAGCGCCTGCCGCCCCCCCGCCACGCCGGCCAGCGCATCCAAAAGCGCGACCGCCTCGGCCCGATGGTCGGCCCGCGCACTCTCGATCAGCGTGATCGCCCGGGCGAGCGCGCGACGATCCCCGGCCACGATGCTGGCGGCAAGCTCGGCACCCACGCTCATCCCGCCCCTCCCCCCGCGCGCCGGCCCGGCCAGTCGCCGGTCCGCATCCTCGCAAAACCGCTATCAGGTCACGCCCCGCGGATCAAACCGCCCCGCCCTCCAGTCAGCCCCTGCACCGGCTTGTTCCTGCACGGCACCAGTTGGCCCCCCACGCACAGGAGTCGCCGCACCGCCCACTGGCCGGCTTCTCGGGTCAAGCCTTGCGCGGACGCGACACCCTGCCCGCCAGCCTGAGCCTGCAGCGACAGGTCGAAGCCGTCGTGCGGCGCATCGACGGTATCCTTGGGGTGTCACCGGCCTCGCACGCTTCGTTCCGAAAAGATAATCGACCACAAACTCGATGGCCATGCCGGCCAGGGTTAGCAACTGTATCTGTCATGACGTCGTGGCGGTCCATTTCTGACGGCTTTTGCACAGAGCGTTCGCGATGGTGACGAGCTTTCTGGCGACAGCGGTGATGATGACCTTGTGCGGTTTTCCTGCCTTGCGGAGGCGTTCTGCGAAGGCTCTCAGGCTTGGGTTGTGATGTGCCGCGACCAGGGCCGCCTGGAACATCACGTGCCGCAGGGCACGGCGACCACCGGCGATGGCCCGTTTTCCGCGAAGGGTTCCGCTGTCGTGCGCGACCGGCGCCAACCCAGTGAGTGCGGCAGCCTCTTCGCCGGTGATCGTGCCGATCTCGGGCATTTCGGCGATCAGCATTGTGCTGGCAACCGGGCCGATCCCCGGGATGGAACGAAGTACGATGGCGGTCTCACACAGGCGATCGTCGCTGGTGATGGCCCGGGAGATCCTGTCTTCCAGTTCCTTGATCAAGATGTCTGACCGTTCCCTCAGCTCGGTGTCGACATCCTCGAACATCGCGGCAGTGCCCAGTTTCTGATGCGCTCGGATTTGGGCCAGAAGCCGTTTGCGCATCTCGACCAGTTGGGCTCTCTTGGTCGTCAAGGCTCTCAGAAGACGTATCTTTTCCGCAGGAAGACTCCGGCCCGCTTCGGGTCTGAAGGCAAAGAAGCGGGCGATGAGTTCGGCATCGATCCGGTCGGTCTTGGCGCGTGTGCCACGGCTTTGTGCAAACGCCTTCAACTGAGCGGGGGGCACCTGGCGGGCCGCAACACCTCCTGCCTCGAGCCTTGCCCAGAGCTGCCATTCCTGGCCGCCAGTCGATTCGAAGCAGACGACAGCATCCCGGTCCCGGGCAAGATCCGCCACGGCCGCATGACCTGCCGGAGCATTTGGAACTCTGCATCGATGCCCATCGGGGAGGCAATGAACGTCAAGCCAATCGCGGCTGACATCTATGCCGATAACGCGGCCATGTGATAAATTGTCCATGCTCTCTTCCTTCTGGTGCGCGGTCCTGCACGGCCGCAATCAACTGTTCGAGACGATGAAGAGAGGCGGTGCCGACAGGCTAAGAAGCGTGGTCATGCCACAAGGGTCAGACGTCGCGCACCACCTCGTCACTGACCTTGGCCGGGGCCAGTGACGGGGTAAACATAGCAGCGTCCAGATACAGAAGGGTCAGGACTTCGGTAATGGGGTCGTCCCAGTCAAGCGGTTTTGCACATGCGGGATGCGCCGCCGGACTGCGGTCTTGTTCTTTGAGCGAGTGATCTGCTTCCCTGCGTGGCAGCCTTCGCCTGAGATCGACCCGGGTGCATGCTTCGGTCCGTGGTCAGCGCGATGGCCGCCAACATGATGCTGGTTCAATGCAATTCCGATGTGCCCATCTCATTGGCGTGCTCGATGCGATCGGCATCAGTCCTGAGCACGGCATCACCGGAACCGCGTCCCGTGGGGACCTCGAAGGCCCGCGATCAGACGGGCAGCAGTGTGGAACCTATATCCTCAGCCGGCATGAAGCACCGGAGCATCGAACCGGAAGTCGGTGTCATCCTTCCACATGCGGTGCAGGATCACGGCGATGCGCCGGGCCAGCGCAACCATCGCGCGCTTGGCACCACGACGGCGCGCGATTTTCGCCGCCCAGGTTCGCAGCCATGTCGCCCGCCCGCGATGCATCATGACGGTTGCGGCCTGGCAAAGGGCACGGCGCAAGTTGACATCGCCCGCCTTCGTGATGCCGCCCGAGATGTCGCGCTCTCCCGACTGGTTTCGAGAAGGGGTCAGACCAACCCACGGCCCAACCTTCTTCGAGGAGGTGAATCGGTCGGGATCATCGACCGCAGATCGATAGGTCAGGGCCACGACAGCGCCGATCCCCGGCATCGACATCAACCGGCGACAGACTGGATCCTCCTGCGCGAGCTGGCGGACATGGCGTTCAAGGCCCGCCAACTCTCGCCGCAGCGCCGAGCGCGCGCGAAGCATGGGTTCGCTTGCCGCTTCCAGCATCGGATTGCCCGCCGCCAATTCGCGGACCCGCTGTTCGAACCGGCCACGCGATATGGTGCCGACCTTGAGACCGAAGTTGCGCAGCAGCCCTCGTAGGGACATTTCCAGCGTGATGAACCCTTGTTGTACGGCTTTGCGGGCACTGAGCACAGCGCGGACCTCTTGTGCAGACACCGATTTGCAATGAACCGGCCGGAACCAGCCGAGGTGCAACAGACGCGCGATACCTTCAGCATCACGACGGTCCGTCTTGATCGGCATGGCCTTCAAGGCGCCTTTCACTTGCCGGGTTTCCATCAGCACGACGGGCTGCCTCGCCTCTGACAACCCCCGATGTAGCCACTGCGACAAAGGGCCAGCCTCAAGTCCGATGGCGGCAACTGCGCCGTCTTGGTCGCCGATCCAGCGCAACAGCGCATCTGGCTCGCTGGCCACCTGCACCTCCTTCAAGATCTTTCCATGTTCGCTGATCACGCAGATCGCGGTCTTCGCCAGCGACACATCCAGCCCGACAAACAGCTTCATCCCGCAGTCCTCCCTTTGGATCTGATACGGGAATGGCGCCAGCTTGCCCTCGATATTGCAACGCTAGAGCGTGTCGCGACGCAGGCCCCGTTACGGCATCTCACAACCGATAGATGACGGTTGCAGCGAGGGCGCAGGCCGAGAGGAAGAGGATCGGGCATCGGTCGTATCGGGTGGCGATCCTGCGCCAGTCCTTGAGGCGGGCGAAGGTGTTTTCGATCCTGTGGCGCTTGCGGTAGAGGTCGGTGTC
>JBEIDZ010000335.1:0-3591 GCA_040383215.1 Paracoccaceae bacterium
ATACCGCGTAAACAGCAGATTAAGAGATCCAGCCAGCCGCAGCGAAGAAATGCGCGTCCGCCCGGCCATCTGCCACACGAACAGCACGGCCTCGCACTCGGCGCGGGGCAAGGACCCGGCAATCACGGCAGGGCGGGGCAAGGCTGTCATGGCGGTTCCGGCTTTCGGTCCGCCGCCAGCATGCGCGCACAGCGGCACACTTGACCACAGGGCAGGGTGGCCTTTCGCGTCTTTCAGCGCCTTCGCGGCCCGGCCTGCACAAGAAAAAGGCGGCGGAATGATCCGCCGCCTGCCCCAGCCGCAGCTGTCAGGCCCCGCAGGGGCCTAGATCGTGGCATCCATCCGGACAGTGGCGCGGACCCGGCCCGACACTTCGGGTCCAAAGATCAGGCGGAACTGCCTGCCTCCGCTCCCGATCTCGGTATCGACATAGGGGGCATCATAGACCGTCGTATTCGAGGCATTCGCCAGACGGCCATCCACCACGATCGCATCCACCGCCATCGCCCTGCCGCGGAACGCCAGCCGCTCATCGGTATCAAGCGTCCAGGTCCGCGCACGGCCCGACTGCGCATGCACGACAGTCAGCGGATTGGCCGATGGCGTGGTGATGTTGTTGAAGGTATTGCCCGAAAACACCACATTGCGCATCCGCGTGTAATCCAGATCGGCAAAGGTCGTGTCGACCTTCTCGATCCGGTCGATGTTGCCGTTCAGCGCACGGAACACGTTTCCGGTGACGCTCAGCCCGCTGATGAAATGCCCCGGCCCATAGGGCTTGATCACGATGAAGGAAAACCAGGACGCCGAATCGTTCGACGTGAACATGTTTCCCGTGATCGTCAGCCCGCCGAAACTGAACTGGCTTGCAAAGGCCGGGGTTGCATCATGCTCGTTCGTCCACTCGACAAAGCTGTTGTCGATGTGGTTGGCCACCATGAAGGTCTTCGGATTGGGCTGGGTAAACACCAGCCCGCCGCGCCGCACGCCCTGTGTCTCCTCGTCACCCTGGAACCAGTGATTGCCCGAAATCAGCGATCCCGACCCACCCAGGACAGCAAAATGCCTGAACTTGACGGCCCGGTTGTCGCGGATCTTCACGTCATTGGCATTTGCGTTCAGACCGATCGACGACCGCGCCCCGACCGTCTCGGCCTGCTCGTTGGACAGGAACTGGCAACGGTCGATCAGCATCCCCTGGCATCCGCTCCCGATCGAGGTGATGCCGCGGTCCTTGGGGCGGGTCACGAAACTGTCGCGCAGCTGGAAGCACAGCCCCTGCGGTGCCAGCAGGATCCCGCTCGCCCGTCCGTTGCACTGCAGATCGACATCGGCCAGCGCCAACTGGGCCAGATCGTCAAAACCTGAAAAATCAAGCATGTATCTGAAACGCCGGAAGGTGAAGGTCTGCGTGCCAGCCGCGTCAAACAGCTCCGCGCTCAGCGTGATCCGGGCCTGCGCCACGTTGACATCGCGCACATAGACCTCGCGTCCGACACCATTGCCGGTGACAAGGCTGCCCACCCGGATATTGGCCACGTTCGACACGTTGGTCAGCGTCAGCGGCAACGACGTCGAATAGGTGGCAAGGCTGGTGACAACGCTGTCGGCCCAGGCCGGACTGTCGACCGCCTCGAACTGCCCGTTCCGGATCACCCGCCGCGTCGCAAAGGTGGTCCGCGTCGGATCGCAGGCCTGCATATCGACCGGCGCCGTGAGCGAGATCCGGCGCCCGCAAAGGTCAAGGCTGTCATGGCCGGAAAAATTCAGCAGCGCCTGAAAGGCCTTGCGAAAGGCCTGCATCTCGTCGCCGAAGGCGTCGATATAGGTCGCGAGGTCGAAGTTCTTCTGCAGGATGAAACGTCGATTGTCGGGAACGACGACCTTGCCTTCGAAACGGACCCGGTTGGTCAGGGTCACGTCGGCATTCAGCAGGTAGGTCCCCCGCGGCACCAGCACCTCGCGTCCCGCAGCCGCCGCATCCGCCGCACTGAAGGCGCTGGCATCGTTGGTCACCCCGTCACCCTTGGCACCGAAGTCGCGCACATCGACCTGGGCCATCATGTCGCGCAGGAACACTTCGGTAATGTCGGTGATCTCGATGTCGTCGATCCGGATCAGCCCGCCGTTCGGCCCTGTGATGTCAAGCCCAATATGGCCATAGATCGCGCCATGCCACACCATGTCGACGCCGGTCCGGTTGCCGGTGCCGATGATCGCCTTTACCTCGACAACCCGCCCATAGGTGTTGAGCGTGACCGCAGGACCCTGCGTGGGAAGCCCGCTGACCTGCGCCCCGCTGCTGTTCGCCGGATAACCCGCGATCCTGACGGTCGCAAACTCCCCGGCCAGCGCCTTGACCCTGGCCCGGACCAGCAGATAGCAGCCGGGCAGGATCGTCGTCTCGCCCATGTAGCGCAGCCGCTGCGTGCTTTGCGACTTGACCGTTTCCAGACAGCTGCCGAAATCCTGATCGCCCTGCACGACAACGCCCAGACCCGTACCCGCCCAGGTATCCGACCCCGGTGTCCCGTTACCCGAGGACCAGACCCCCAGCCCCGCCGAAAAGGGCGGCGGCATCAGCACCAGCCCGTCCGTAATCGCCTTGTTCATGTGATCGCTCCGCCCGATGAACTGTCGGGCCAAGCGCTATCGCGGCGCCGTAAAGACGCGCTTGGGGCACCGTCACGCGCCTCTCGTCCGCGCGCAACGGCGCCCGGTCAGACGCCCAGCTCTTCGGGCGGCAGCACCATCACGCCGTTGATCTGCCAGCCGGCCCCGGTCTCGATCATCTGGTATTCCAGCAGGTGCTGCCCGCCGGATGCATCCCCCACGATGACACGCTGGTAAAGCCTTCCGCCAACCTCGCGCAGCTCGCCGAACTCGGCGCCGGTGTTGGTCCAGACCATCGGATAGCCGTTCTCCACCATCATGCCGAAATTCGCCGGGTTCCCGAACATCCCCTGGATCGCAGGGCTCGCATAGCTCCAGGCTTCGTCCACGTCGCGCGCATTGAACGCGTCAAGCTGGCTCTCGATCACGGTGCGGATCGCTGCCTCATCCGCATCCTGCCCCAGCGCCGCTGCGGCCCAGCCCGCAAAGACCGCGATCAGCGCCATTGATCCCTTCCGCATCGTCCTCTCCTTCCCTGGTCCTGTCCGATGTTGCGATACGCGCCCGGCGCGGGAAAGGTTTCAATTCTCCTTCCGTCCCGCGCGCCGCCCTGTCACAATGCCCATCAAACAGGCAATGCGTGCATGACCCGATGGCCTACCGCTTCATTCCCGCCGACACTTCGGTCCAGGATGCCGTGCGCCGGATCGCCACCGCGCAGCTGGCCCGCGCCACCTCCGCGCTCGGCGGACCGGCCGCCGACGCGCCCGCCACGGTCCATGACATCCGCAAGACGGTCAAGAAACTGCGCGGCCTGATCCGCCTCGCCCGGCCCGGCTTCCGCGACTATGGCCGCGAAAACGCCGAATTGCGCAGCGTCGGCCACAGCCTGATGCAGCTGCGCGACAGCGACGTGATGCGCCAGACGCTGGCCGACCTTGCCGACGGCACGGATGCCTTCCCCGCCATGGCCGCCGC
>JBEIDZ010000336.1:0-3586 GCA_040383215.1 Paracoccaceae bacterium
GAAGGAGGGGTGGTTGTGGCTTTCCATCTTGAAGACGAGCGCCTGACCATCGCCGATATCGACGACGCCGGCATTTTCGCCCGGGCCGCAAATGACCTGCGGGCCGGTGGTGTGCAGCCGTCGCAGCCATTTGCGCGATGATTTGTAGGAACAGTGTTCGTTCCACATCGCCGAGAAGATGCCGAGCTCGGTGAAGGACGGGGGCCGGCCGATGATCTGGAGGACACGGTCGTATTCCTCGGGCTTCAGCCCGTGGGCAGCGATCAGGTCGGGGGTGATCTCGGGCTCTGGCATGGCGGGCCTCTGTCGGTGGCGCGGTCATAGGGCAAAGCCCGGCCGGAGGAAAGGCAAGGCACATCCGGGGCGGATCAGGGCCGGCACCGCCGGACGGGTAGGACGCGGCTGACCGGGCGCCTTGCGCAAAAAAAAGCCGGGCTTTGGGGCCCGGCCAAGTCCAACAGGGAGGTTCGAAGATGATGCGCCAGACGGCTGCATCCGCTTCATCTGATCAATTAGGTGGCACTTCCCGACCGTTCAAGCACAATTTCCGGGCGATCCTGACAAGGCCGCCATGCAGGTTTCGCATGGGTCAGTCGGGGGTCAGTCGGGGGTCAGCCGGGGATGCTGGCCAGGGCCGCCGGTTCATGCACCTCGCGCACCCGGCGGCGGTGAGCGATCACCTCCTCGGTCACGAAATCGCGGAAGGCGGACACCCGCTTCGACTGCCGCAATTCTTCGGGATAGGCAAGGAAAACAGGAACTTCGCCCGATTCGACATCCGGTAGGACCCGGACGAGGTCGGGGAAATCCTCGACGATGTAATCGGGCAGGACGCCAACGCCCAGATCGTTGATCACGGCCTGGAGCACGCCATAGTAATTGTTCACCGTCAGCAGCGACGGGATGTCGTGGCTGAGCAGCTGTTGCACGAGGGCCGCACCCGCGCTGACCTGGGCGGAAGACGGATTCTGGCAGATCAGGCGGTGGCGGGTCATGTCCTCGATCCGGTCGGGGATGCCGCGCGCCGCGACATAGCCGCGAGAAGCGTAGAGCTGCATCCGGATCGACATCAGCCGTTTGCGGATGAGGTCGGCCTGGGAGGGTTCCTTCATGCGGATGGCAACATCGGCTTCGCGCATCGGCAGGTCCAGCACGCGTTCCTCGAGCATGAGGTCGATCTTCAGTTCGGGGTATTTCTCGTAGAGTTTCTTGAGACGCGGGGCGAGCCAGAGCGTGCCGAAGGCGGTCGTGGTGGTGACTTTCAGTTCGCCGAAAATCTCTTCCTCGCTGTCGCGGATGCGGGCGGCCGCGGCCTCGAGCCGCTTGTTCATCACGCGTGTCGCCTCGAACAGCAATTCGCCCTGTTCGGTGAGAATGAGGCCGCGGGCATGGCGGTGGAAGAGCGTGGTGCCGAGCTGTTCCTCGAGTCCACGGATCTGGCGGCTGACGGCGGATTGCGACAGGTGCAGCGCATCGCTGGCATGCGTGAGGCTGCCTGCCGCGGCGACGGCGTGAAAGATGCGCAGCTTGTCCCAGTCCATCATCGTGATTCTCGTCCCAGCCGCCTTTGCAACCTGATCAATGCAGTTATGCGGGAAATTCAAGACTGGGGATGTCTTTTCCCGCAGCTCGCGGGCCGGGAGAGGCCGCAAAGGCAGGGTCGGCACGGTCGGGTCATGGGGCTGTCATGCGCGCGTCATGGCGGCGTCACGGGCGCGCGTGAGCGTGCATGCGGGCGGACACGGATCGGGGGAGCCAGGAAAAATGGTCGAGCGTCAGGTCGTGCGCGAGGTGTCCTATGCCGGAGCGGTGACGTCGCGGTCGGGCAGGGTGATCGTGCGCGCGCTCGAGAACGCGACGGGCCGGCTGCGGCTGATCCGGCGGGCCGCGGGATATGACGGCGAGGTCGCACAGGGGCGCGACTTCTGGCAGGTGATCTGCGACCGGTATGGCCTCTCGCTCGAACTTTCCGGGGGAAGCCTCGATCATATTCCGCAGGATGGGCCTCTGGTGATTGTTGCCAATCATCCTTACGGCATCCTGGACGGCCTGATGATGGGGCGCATCCTGTCGGAGCGGCGGGGCGGGGATTTCCGCATCATGGCGCATGGCGTCTTTCGCCGGTCGCCTGATCTGGCCCGGGTGATCCTGCCGATCCGGTTTGACGGGTCGAAAGAGGCGCTGCGCGAGAATCTGGCGATGCGGGAAGAGGCGCTGCGATATCTCGGGGCGGGGGGTGCGATCGGCGTTTTTCCGGGCGGTACGGTATCGACCGCGGCGCGGCCCTTTGACCTGCCGCTCGACCCCCTGTGGCGGACGTTCACGGCGCGGATGATCGCGCGGTCGGGGGCGAGCGTGGTGCCGGTCTTCTTCGAGGGGAACAATTCGCGGCTGTTTCAGATCGCGAGCCATGTGCATTACACATTGCGCCTGGGAATGCTGATCCGTGAATTCGGGACCCGCGTCGGCACGCCGGTGCGGGTCGTGGTGGGCCGGCCCGTGCCGCGGGCGCGGCTCGATGCGCTCAGGGGAGAGCCCAAGGCGCTGATGGATTTCCTGCGAAAGTCGACGTATGACCTGTCGCCAAGGCCCCTGCCGTCGAACCGGCTGGGCTATGAATTCGAGGCGAAATACAGGAAGGCGTCGGATGGCGGTCGGGATCTTTGACAGCGGACTGGGCGGGCTGACGGTTCTGGACGCGATCGAGAAGCGGCTGCCAGACCTGCCGCTGGTCTATTACGGGGACAATGCGCATGCGCCTTATGGGGTGAGGACGGCGGACGACATCTATGACCTGACCGTCGCGGCGGTGGGCAAGCTCTTTGACCGGGGATGCAATCTCGTGATCCTCGCCTGCAACACGGCGAGTGCCGCGGCGCTGCGGCGGATGCAGGAGGGCTGGGTACCCCATGACCGCCGCGTGCTGGGCGTCTTTGTCCCGCTGATCGAGGCGCTGACCGAACGGCAATGGGGCGACAATTCCCCGCCGCGCGAGGTGGCGGTCAAGCATGTCGCGCTCTTTGCCACGCCCGCGACGGTGGCGAGCCGGGCTTTCCAGCGCGAGCTAGCGTTCCGCGCGATCGGGGTGGATGTGGAAAGCCAGGCCTGCGGCGGTGTCGTGGACGCCATCGAAGAGGGCGACATGATCCTGGCAGAGGCGCTGGTGCGCAGCCATGTCGAGGCGCTGAAACGCAAGATGCCTGCGCCCGATGCCGCCGTGCTGGGCTGCACGCATTATCCGCTGGTCGAGGGGGTGTTCCGCGAGGCGCTCGGGCCCGGGGTGAAGGTCTTTTCGCAGCCCGGGCTCGTGGCCGAATCGCTGGCCGATTACCTGAGCCGGAGGCCCGAGATGGCGGGCGGCGGCGGCGCGGGGACGGTCTATCTGACCTCGGGCAGACCTGCGCAGGTCTCGGCCCGTGCCACGCAGTTCCTGCGGCGGGGGATCGTGTTCGAGCAGGGATGAGCGCGGAGGAAGGCGCCATGTGTCGCGGTTGCGGCGGGGTGAACCCCGCCCTACAAGACCGGCGCTTGCAGCGGAGGTGGGAATGTCCCGTGACGTGGCGATTCTGGGGGCGTCGGGCTATAC